>NZ_LXYF01000117.1:0-1522 GCF_002894065.1 Sphingobium sp. SA916 | reverse complement strand
TGTCTGTCGTCAGAACATTTGGCGCAGATCGCGGCGTAGATTAGCGGAGCGCGGGCCTCGTCCTGGGGTTGATATTAAGCGGCGAGCTTGCGGTGCTGCAAGCGTCGGTGTTCGATGGTCTTCCGTTTGATCCTTTCGCGCTGTTGGATGATGGCGTCAGCCCTGCCGAAGTAGGTGTCGGCGGGCGTCACATTGCCGAGGCTTTCGTGATATCGGCGGTGATTATAGTGGTCGATGAAGGCCTCGATCCGGGTCTCCAGATCGCCGGGCAGGAAGTAATTTTCCAGCAGGATCCGGTTCTTGAGGGTCTGGTGCCAGCGCTCGATCTTGCCTTGGGTCTGGGGATGCATCGGGGCGCCGCGGACATGGCTCATACCGTTGGCACCGATCCATTGGGCCAGCTCCTCGGCGATGTAGCTCGGACCATTATCGCTGAGCAGCCTGGGCTTTTGCACGACCCTGGCTGACGAACAGCCCGAGGCTTCAAGCGCCAGTTCCAGCGTGTCGGTGACGTCCCCGGCGCGCATGGTGGTGCAAAGCTTCCAGGCGATGACATAGCGGGAGAAGTCGTCGAGCACGGTCGACAGATACACCCAGCCCCAACCGATGATTTTGAAGTAGGTGAAGTCGGTCTGCCACATCTCGTTCGGCCGCGTCGTCTTGGTGTGGAACGCATCGGCCGCCTTGATCACGATGAAGGCCGGGCTGGTGATCAGGTCATGGGCTTTCAGAAGCCGGTAAACCGTCGATTCCGACACGAAGTAGCGCTTCTCGTCGGTAAAGCGCACAGCCAACTCGCGGGGCGATAGCTCGGACTGGTCCAGCGCCATCTCGACGATCTGCTGCTGGATATCGTTGCCGATGCGATTCCACACCCGGCTCGGCGCCGATGGCCGATCCTCCAGCGCCTCCGGCCCGCCTTCGAGGTAGCGGTCATACCATCGATAGAAGGTCCGGCGGGGGATGCCGAGCTGGTCCAGCGTCCGCTTGGCGGGCAGATGCGACTGCTCGACGATCCTGATGATCTCGAGCTTCTCAGATGCGGGATACCTCATTCTTCGTCGCCCCCATCCGCGATCATGCTTTTTTTGAGCAGACGGTTTTCCAGCGTCAGGTCGGCCACGCATTCCTTCAGGGCACGGGTTTCGCGGCGCAGGTCGTGCACCTCGCCGGTGGTCGCAGCTCGGGCGGTATCGCCGGCCAGACGACGCTTGCCCGCTTCCATGAACTCCTTCGACCAGGTGTAATACAGGCTCTGGGCGATGCCTTCCTTGCGGCACAGCTCGGCGATACTGTCTTCGCCGCGCAGCCCCTCCAGCACGATCCTGATTTTGTCCTCTGCAGAGAAGTGCCGGCGCGTCGCACGCCGTATGTCCTTCACCACCCGCTCAGCTGGGGCCTTCGGCGCCGATTTTTTCAAGGAGGATTTGGGCTTCATCTTCGTTCCTTCGTCACTACGACGAAGCCCAAATCCTCCTTAAATCACAACCTCAATCTGTGCCATTGGCGCTGACGGCGGACA
>NZ_LXYF01000116.1:0-1579 GCF_002894065.1 Sphingobium sp. SA916 | reverse complement strand
CCAGACTGTGTAAAAACGGCGTACGGCGCTTGAAGGCATGTGGGCGAAGATATGCGAGTGCGTTGAGCGAGGCTCTCCCCTTATGTTGCAATGGCGGCCAGCATTTTCCGTGTCCCCATGATGTTGAACACCCGGGTGAGATTATAGGCGAGAACGTGGAGCGCCATCTCGGTTGAGACATGCCTCTTGGTTTTCATGAGGAAGTGCGTGACGCCCATTCGGGCTTTCAGGGTGCCGAAGGGGTGCTCAACGGTCTGGCGTCGCACCCGCATGGCGTTCGGATCTGCGTCCAGGCGGCGCTGCATGGCTTCAAGTATGTGCTCGTGCTCCCACCGCGTGACCCTGCGTTCCGGGGCCGGCGTGCAACTCGCCTTGATGGGGCATCTTGGACAGCCGCTGGCCCAGTATCGGCTTACCGTTAGACCCGCTTCCACATTAGTGTAGCGATATGTCAGCATCTCGCCGGCCGGGCAGCGATACATGTCCTGATCGGGGATATAGACGAAGTCCTGCTTGCCAAAGCGCCCAGCGGCTTTGGCTTGCGAGGTCAACGGCTTTGGAAGTGTGACGGTCACCCCGGCCTGTTCGCTGGCCAGTATCTGTTCGCCGGAGAAGTAGCCGCGATCGGCTACCACATCCAGTTGCTCTACGCCCAAAGCGGCCTTAGCCTTCATCGCCATGCCGCTGAGCTGAGCCCGATCGGTTCCGACGTTCGTCACCTCGTGCGTGACGATGATATGGTTGTCCGTATCGACCGCCACCTGGACATTATAGCCGACCACACCTGTTCCGCGCCCGCTCGACGACATAGATCGCGCATCGGGATCGGTCAGCGAGATCTGCTGGTCCGGCGAAGACAGCATCTGCGTTTCCAAGGCGTCCAAACGCTTCATCTCGTCACCGAGCCTGGCTATCTTGTCCCTGAGCCGGTCGGCTTTGACGACCATCATCTCCGTTGGCTCCTGACGATCGGCCGTGTCGAGCTGCGAGAGGTACCGCGCGACACTTTCCTCGATCTGTTGTCGCCGGCGCTGGAGCTTGGCTTTGGTGAAGTTGCGGTCGCGATTGTTGACCGCTTTGAATTTACTGCCGTCGATGGCGACGCTTGCGCCAGCGAGCAGGTCCATCTCCCGACACAGCATGACGAAGCGGCCGCAGACCTGTTTGATCGCAGCGCCATTGTCGCGCCGAAAGTCCGCGATCGTCTTGTGGTCGGGTACAAGCCGGCCCACCAGCCACATCAACTCGACATTGCGACCGGCCTCCCGCTCCAGGCGCCGGCTCGACTGGACGCGGTTCAAATACCCGTAAATGTAGAGCTTGAGCAGCACCGACGGATGATAGGACGGGCGCCCGGTCATTGCCGGGGCGACGCCTTCAAATCCAAGCTCCAAAAGATCTAATGCATCCACGAACGTATCGACCACCCGAACGGGATTATCATCGTCGATCCAATCATCCATACAAGGCGGAAACAGCGTCGTCTGAGTGCGTTCCGCACCAACAATGAAGCGACCCATGCGATCCTCCAAACCGTCGGATCATACTACCATATCTACCGCGTTTTTACACAGTCTGG
>NZ_LXYF01000115.1:0-1660 GCF_002894065.1 Sphingobium sp. SA916 | reverse complement strand
CGGGGATCGCCCAAAAAACGGTCCCCAGAGAGCATCTGCTACCCCAAACTGCTACGGGAAAATGGCCCATCATCAGGCCGAAAATCCCGCAAAAGCGTGCCTGTTGAGGGACGTGTTTGCTACGGTAAGCTGCTACGGGATTTGCCCCGTGGCGTGCTTCGACGGGGGCAAAAACTCTACTATCGGCACACTGTCCCGGTGGACGCTCAGCGGCTACTGAATCGGCTCGAAATCTGGCGCTCGCTGAGGACTGACAGCCTTTCCGTTGCCGTGCGTCGATTACCGGGAGTTGTCGCTCGGATCGAAATGGAGATCGAACACGCCCGCGCGATGGCGGGCATGCCGGTTGATGCGATGCTCATTGAACCGTTGAAAGACGATCCTGTCGAGCGCCCGATCCCGATCGCGCTTTCGACCGTAGCCAGCATCAAGCCCGATAGCCCGCTCACGCTCGCCGAGGCATACCGCAGTTACATCGACGATCCGACGCGCGGTTGGACCGCCAACACGCGGGAGGCGTATGAGACGAGCCGGAAGCTCGCCATCGCGGTGATCGGCGGAGCCGTTCCTGTCGCGTCGATCTCGCGCGCGCACTGCCGCGATATGCTGGATGTGCTGCGCTTCCTCCCCGCAAACGCAGGGAAACTGTTCCCGAAGCTCTCGCCGCGCGAGGCGGCAGATCGCGCCCGCCTGCGCGGCGACATCAAGGTCATCAGCGCGGCAAACGCCAACTCGCTGATGTCCAACATGAGTAGCTTCCTCAACTGGGCGGTCAATGAGGAACTGCTCTCCCGTAATCCGGCGCGCGGGTTGCGTCTCCCCGACCCAATCAACAAGCGGGACAAGCGCTCACCGTTCGACCGGGACCAGCTTCATTCGATCTTTAACGCGCCGCTCTATCGCGGCTGCGTCGATGGCGGACGCGGCTACAACAAGGTTGGGGATCACCGCCCACGCAACGCGCGATTCTGGGTGCCGCTCATCGCGCTGTTCACCGGCGCGCGCTTGGGTGAAATCTGCCAGCTTGATACCACCGACATCCGCACCGTCGATGGCGTAGATTGTATTGTGGTTAGCCTGCGCTCACTGAACGGGACGACCGATAAGCAGTTGAAGACCACCGCGAGCGACCGACTGATTCCTGTCCACCCGATGCTTATCGACTGCGGGTTGGTCCACTTCGCCGAGGCAAAACGAAAGGCGGGCGAGAAGAAGCTATTCGACGACATAGAGACGGGCTCAACCGGCTCGCGCCCTGTCGCCTTTTCCAAGTGGTTCACCCAGTTCCTCCGCGCCTGCGGAGCACAGCGGCCCCGCACCTCGTTCCACTCGTTTCGCCACAACTTCAGGGACGAGCTACGAGCCGCGCGGATCGACCACGACATCGCGTTGCTGCTCGGCGGTTGGACAACGGGGTCATCGCGAACCGCCGTCCATGAGAACTATGGCAGTGGCTACCGCGTCGATGCGCTCAATGAGGCCGTGCGCAAGTTGTCGTTCGAGCAGGTGGATATCCGACATCTGGCGTGAACGCCAGATAGCAAACACGTCCCTCAACAGGCACGCTTTTGCGGGATTTTCGGCCTGATGATGGGCCATTTTCCCGTAGCAGTTTGGGGTAGCAGATGCTCTCTGGGGACCGTTTTTTGGGCGATCCCCG
>NZ_LXYF01000114.1:0-2180 GCF_002894065.1 Sphingobium sp. SA916 | reverse complement strand
CCTGGGGATGTATCTGCACCATCACGAAACCTCATCAGCAAGGACGGCAAAGCGCCACGCGTGATCCGCGATGGCATTCTTTACCATATCCCAATGATGTGTCGCAACCAGACAGCTAGTCCAGTCGTAGAAGCTATTACCACCCTTTGATTCCCTAGTTCAGATGCCTGCACGTATGCCGAACGATCACCATGGGACGCTCGCATCACGATCTAACGGTGATGAAAAGCCATCGTGCTTGCCTATAGAAGGCAAGGAACGCGAGTCACACCCCGGAGCGCAGGGCACGGCGCGCTTCCTCAGTGATGGCGTACATGACCTGACGCTGCGCGCCGCGATTGTGATGATCGACCCGATATCCTTGATATCGCCTTTGGACTAATCCGGCTCGAACCAGTTCTGAGACGGCGCGACTGACGTTAGTTCGACCGGAAATCCGGATGCGCTCGCGTACCAGATCGTCGATCAAGGCGCCTGCTGCCGCGCTATCTTCTGGTAGCGCATTATCGTCCTCCAGCGCGCGTCGAACCTTTCCGGCGATCGCGAGCCGGCGGGGATCGCGCTGGGCGACCGGGGTCAGAGCGTCAGATAACCAGTCTCGAACCGGAATCCGCGTCTCGCCCGCTCGGACGAACGGACCGGCCGAGCCAGTTTTCGCACTCAATTGCGCGATCAGATTCAGCACCATGAAGCTGTACCGGGGGCGCTCGCAAAAGTCGGCCAGTCGCTCGAGGATACCAGGCACGTCGAGCACCGGTTGTTCCGAAACGCTGGCCGGTTCCGAGGTCGCCTCTGTGGCAAAAAGATCAGGCTGAAACATCAGAACATTTGAAGCACAATAAGAACGGAATGTGAATCCGTTATCGACCGGCTAAGGCGGTTGGACCAGTCGTGGCACTTCACCGAAGCGCAGCGGCTATTAGAGCGTGAGGTCACTAACTCGCTAGATCCTCGCTACCCACAGAACTGAGGACCGTGGCACTTTACCGACGGGTGAAGTGCCGCGGTTGGCATGCGATGTCCTCCGCAAAATACGGGCCGTTTGCGGGAGGGAGCGAAATCCTACGCTAAGGATTTTGGCCAGCGATATTCGCCGGTGAGGTTGATTTGCTCCCAAACCAGCGGTGAGAAATGGGCGAGGAGATCGGGTGGGACGGTAGCGCCATTAGCGGATCGACCGGTGACGACATCGCTGAGCTTAATCTTATTCCAGAAGATGATGATGGCGGCGAGGAAGTTCATGCCGGCGATGTGATAATGCTGACCTTCACCCGATCGGTCCCGGATTTCACCGCGCCGATGGAAGCTGATGGCGCGCTTCAGCGCATGATGGGCTTCACCTTTTTTGAGGCCGATCTGGGCCTCGCGCTGCAAACCGGCGTCTAGAGTCCAGTCGATCATGAACAGCGCCCGTTCGACAAGACCGACTTCCCAAAGGGCAAGGGCCAGCTCATTTTGACGAGGATATGAAGCCAGCTTCCGCAGAATCTGGCTGGGGGCGACAATGTCGGCGGCGATCGTGGCCATGACCCGCAGGATGTCGGGCCAGTTCCGCTCGATGAGGGGCTCATTGATCTTCCCGCCTACCAGACCCCGCACATTGGCCGGCGTCGCACCGGGGGTAAAGGCATAGTGTCTTTTCTGTTGCAGGTCGCGGATGCGTGGCGCGAACCTGTAGCCGAGAAGCGAGCAGGCGACGAAGACGTGATCGGTAAATTCGCCCGTATCGGCAATGTGCTGACGGACATGGCGGCCTGCGTCATTCATGAGCAGCCCGTCGAGAATATAGGGTGCCTTTGCTGACGGTCGCCGGGATGACCTGGGTAGCAAACGGCGCGTATTGATCAGAGACATGGCTGTATCCTTTCAAGCCTGGGACATTGCCGTATTTGGCGTTGACCATGTTCATCGCTTCGCCCCGCTCGGTCGCGAGGAAGAACTGTCCGTCGCTGGAGGCGGAGTGCCCCTGTCCCCAGAACGCGGCCATGGGTAGATCGGCATGTGCCTCCAAGATCAAGGCGAGCGCCCGATCATAGGCCCTGCCTTCAACATGCCAACGCGCGCTCCGCAGCAATTGGACACCTTCTGTCATTGGGTGCGGGACTGCAAGGTAGATCGACTTGGGGTTCATGCTTCTGTCCGTGATCGACGCGTGGTCGTCACATGATGCGGTCGGAAAA
>NZ_LXYF01000113.1:0-2319 GCF_002894065.1 Sphingobium sp. SA916 | reverse complement strand
GGCCTGATGATGGGCCATTTTCCCGTAGCAGTTTGGGGTAGCAGATGCTCTCTGGGGACCGTTTTTTGGGCGATCCCCGAGAGATTTCAAGCACTTGAGAAGTGCTGGTGCCCAGAAGAGGAGCGTAGCAGGGCGGGCCGTCGAGGTCGGATAGATCGCTCCGATTTTGTCCTGTCTTTTCAATGTCGAGAGGCGGGGCCAGTTCGAGTCCCAGAAGAACACCGGCATCATCACGCGCCTGACGGTCAGCAGCATGCTCACTGAGCGACGGCGGTGAGCCTGTGATATGATCGGTCTGGGTCATGTGCGGAGGCTCCGGGATCGTGGATCAGCATGAGGGACGGTGTGGTGATGATGGGACGGATGATCCGTGCCCGATCTGCCGGGGCGAAGAACTCGCCCCGGCTTTCCTCGCGATGATCGAGCGGGCAGCGGCTCAACCGGGTCAGGTCATGACGGTGGACGAGTTTACAGCATGGCTCGACGCTCAGGCAGCGAGCAGCCGATAGACCGACGCCCGCCCGATCTTGAGGCGCTTGGCGATCTGGGTGGCACCGAACCCCTGTTGACGAAGATCGCGCACAGCGTCGGGGCTGATCGTCGCGGGACGGCCCTTGTAGACATCGCCCCTGAGCTTCGCCGCCTCAATGCCCCGGCGCTGCCTCGCTTTGATGAAGTGTTTTTCCATCATCCCCACGAGCCCGAACACGGTCAACATGACCTCGGCCATGATGTCGGTGCCGTCGAGGGTGATGGCCGGGTCATTGATCCGCAGCACCGCCTTCTTCTCAATGACGCGCTTGGCGATCGTCAGCAGGTCGCCGGTGTCGCGCGCGAGACGATCCGGGTGGAGCGCCAGCAGCGTGTCACCTTCGTCGAGCAGGCGCAGGGCGGCTTCGAGTTGGTCGCGCCCGGTGAGCTTCGATCCGTTCCCGACATCGACGAACACGACAACCGCACCCAGTGACTCCAACATCGCCTTCTGGCTGGTGGCATCCTGCCCCTGATCGGTGCTGATCCGTGCGTAGCCGAGTGTCTTGCCCATCGAGCCTCCTGACTGTCCTGTTTGGCTCTAAGACACTCTCACAGAACTGTATTTCGTCAAGAAAATGCGACCCATGCGAGGCGGCGATCTGCCTCACTGACCGTCTTGCACATGGTTGCCCTATCGAGGCGAAGATCGCCCACCGAACGTCACTGAACGGCAGCGGCAGTGATCAAGCCGACAGTCGGCAGAGCATCTGGTCAACGGGGCTGAGCGGCAGGTGCCGGATCAGCACGAGCTTGTCAGCATGACGGATGGGGAGCCAGCCTATGCACGCGTGCGCGTCCCCTACGATGGCGACATAGGCCGGTGCGCCATGCTCCCCAGCATACCAGCCCGGATGAATGACTGCTCATTGAGAGTCAGATTCAGCATCGTTGGTCCCGTTCGCTCGTCGCACCACGTTTCTTCGCCAAGCAGGCGTCCACCCGTTCTTTATTGCGACCTGCATCTCGGTCCATTTTTTGGGATCGATTGCCACGCTTGCGGCCTCAATCCCCGGAGGCGATTCAATCCGACCCAACTGGATCGCTTCCCAGTCCGCCTTGTTTTCTGGCAGCGCATCATCGGGTTCGAAGGTTTCGAGCATCCGTTTGACTTCAGGTCGGCTGACTTCTTTTCCGCGCTCAGATTTCCAGCCACGTTCAGTCAAATACTTCACCAGTTTGGCAATGGGCGGTCGGCCCCGGTGGTCCTCCGTCCGTAAATGGACGATGAAAGAGGCAGCGTCGAGGAACCATCCCATTTGTCGCTGACGGCCGTTCTTGCCCGCGTTTGCTCTGCTCGCGACCTGACCATCATAGCGCTCTTGCTCAGTCAGTTCGTGCTTCGGTTTCCGACCCATGCTCCACCAAATGTTCGCACCCAAGCGCTACCCACTGACCTGCCCTAAAACGGCGTTCGTCAACGAGGTGCGCACCCCTTGGCAAGTAACTCACGTCAAGGGATTTTTTCAATGAAGATCACCAATATCGACCCAATCGTTAACATGGTCCTGAACCCGCTCACCCATGAAGAAGCCGCTGTCGCTGGCTTCCGCGTAATGCTCAAAGAAGCGGCTCGACATGGCGGCATCGAAAGCATGCTCAGCCGATCGCAAACCCTGCTCAGCAGGATCAAGCAGTTGGACAGCGAGGTCGTGGCATGTTGATTGCCGTTGAGAAGTGACCCGGGAATGGAGTGGGCCCCTGGGGTCGGACAGGTGGGACCATAATGATTGACCGTGGGTTTGGCTTTTGGAGAAAAGCCAATGCGACACCGTTCCCACAGCATGG
>NZ_LXYF01000112.1:0-2472 GCF_002894065.1 Sphingobium sp. SA916 | reverse complement strand
CGCGACCACCGCCAAAGCCGCCGCCACCGCCGCCGCCGAAACCGCCACGGTCGCCGCCGAAGCCACCACCGCCGCCGCCACCGAAGCGGTCGCCGCCGCCGAAGCCACCACGATCACCACCGAAACCGCCGCGGTCGAACCCACCGCCGAAGCCGCCACGGCCGCCTTCATAGAAACTGTCGTCGCCGAAACTGTCGCGCTTGTCCTTGCCGCGCCCGCCGCGGCGACCTCTATCAAAACTCATGCCCTGTTGGTCACTTTCGCTTCGCCCCAGACTAAACCAGACAAGCATGTCGGGCGAATGACATGCAGAATCCACCGCTCACGCGCGGTTTGGGAATCACTATATCAACTTTTCCGGGACAGGCGAATGATTTTTGAGGCGGGCAAAAGGCCTGAAAATGGCGGCTTTGCGACCGCCCCGGTCGCCTTTCGTTCCCGGTCGCCAAGGGGCGATTGCGAACCGGCGGCTTTGGCCATAGAGGGGAATCATGACCGTCCATTTCCATGAAGAGGATTTGCCCGAGGGCGTCCTTGCCCCCGGCCCGATCGCCGTCGACACCGAAACCATGGGGCTGATCACGCCCCGCGACCGCCTGTGCGTCGTGCAGATCAGCGACGGCGGGGGGGACGAGCATCTGGTCCGCTTCAACCCCGGCAGCGATTATGCCGCGCCGAACCTGCGCGCGGCGCTGGCCGATCCGGAGCGGCTGAAGCTCTATCATTTCGGGCGTTTCGACATTGCGGCGATCCGCCATTATCTGGGCGTGGTGGCGGCGCCCGTCTATTGCACCAAGATCGCGTCGCGGCTGGTGCGGACCTATACCGACCGGCATGGCCTTAAAGAACTGGTGCGCGAGCTGCTGGGGCAGGAGATCAGCAAGCAGCAGCAGTCGAGCGACTGGGGGGCGCCCGTGCTGTCCGACGCGCAGAAGGATTATGCGGCGTCGGACGTCCGGTACCTGCATGCGTTGAAGGCGGAGCTGGACAAGCGGCTGGTGCGCGAGGGGCGGATGGAACTGGCGCAGGCCTGTTTCGATTTCCTGCCGCACCGGGCGGAGCTGGACCTGGCGGGTTGGCCGGAGATCGACATCTTCGCGCATATGTGAGGGCTGAACCCATGTCGATACAGGCCGATCAGCAACGCAATGTGCGCCGTCACTGGGCGCGGCCGGGGGGGAGCCACGACCGCCTGGTCGGGCTGCTCAAGAACTGGTTGCCGGTGTCGGTGGGCGTGCTGGCGGCGTTGCTGGCGACGGCGCCCTTCACCGGGGGGGACAAGGTGAGCTTCGTGCTCGACAAGAACAAGGTCGAGGTGGCGAAGGAACGGATGCGCGTGACCGAGGCGCTCTATCGCGGGGAGGACAGCAAGGGACAGCCCTTTTCCCTGCGGGCGGGTTCTGCCGTGCAGAAGAGTTCGCGCGAGCCGATCGTCGACCTTAACGACATGTCGGCGCGGATCCTGCTGTCCGACGGGCAGGCGCTGCTGCGGGCGCAGAAGGGGCGGTACGACATGGATACGGAGCGGGTCGCGATCGACGGGCCGGTGCAGTTCCAGTCGGAGGGCGGATACCGGATGACCACGCGGGACGTGGGCGTGGACCTCAAGACGCGGCGGATGCAGAGCGCGGGGCGGGTCGACGGGCGGATACCCATCGGGACGTTCAGCGGCGACCATCTGGAGGCCGACCTGAGCGCGCGGACGGTGACGCTGAACGGGCGGGCGAGCTTGCGTATCGAACAAAATGGTCTCAAAGGGCAAAGGTGATGAGAAAGCCCCTTCTTTTGCTGTCGCTGGGCGCGTTGGGCGCGGCGGGCCTCCTTTATGCGGGGGCGGACGCGCAGGTGCTGAAGAATCATGACAGCAATGCGCCGGTCAACTTCACCGCCGACCGGATCGAGGTGCAGGACCGCGCCGACCGCGTCGTGGTGTCGGGCAATGTCGAGGTGACGCAGGCGGGCATGACGCTGAATGCGGCGCGGATGACGGTGGCTTACCGGAACCAGCCGGGGGGCGGGACCGGGCCGGGCGGCGTGGAGATCGACCGGATCGATGCGTCCGGCAATGTCGTGGTGCGCAAGGCGGACCAGACGGCGAAGGGCAATGTCGCGATCTACGACCTCAACAGCAGGCTGATCACCATGCTGGGCAATGTGTCGCTGACGCAGGGGGCGAACCGGCTGACCGGGGGGCGGCTGGTGATCGACCTGACCAGCGGGCGCTCGACCGTGGACGGGCGGGCTGCCGGGGGCGGCGGTCCGGGGATTTCCGGGAGCGGCTCGGGCGGGCGCGTGTCGGGGACTTTCACGGTGCCGCAGCGGAAGGATTGAGCCGGGGCGACGTAAGGAGCTTGGGCGACGTAAGGAGCTTGGGCGACGTAAGGAGCTTGGGCGACGTAAGGAGCTTGGGCGACGTAAGGAGCTTGGGCGACGTAAGGAGCTTGGGCGACGTAAGGAGCCTGGGCGGAGTTG
>NZ_LXYF01000111.1:0-2554 GCF_002894065.1 Sphingobium sp. SA916 | reverse complement strand
TGTCAACGGCGGTCGGATTTTAGGCCAGCGCGGCGGAGTAAAAGCAGGCCAGTGAATGTGGCGCGGATGATATGCAAAGGGCCCCGATCGGGGCCCTTTGCATATTGGCCGTTTTTCTGCGGATCAGTCGGGCGTGGTGGCCTGGTTTTGCTCCGCCCCGGCGGTGCGGCGGCGGGCGGATTGCTTGAGCCGGTAGCTGTCGCCATTCATGGCCAGGATGCTGACATGGTGCGTGAGGCGATCAAGGAGCGCGCCAGTCAGCCGCTCAGAACCCAGAACCTGGGTCCAGTCCTCGAAAGGCAGGTTAGAGGTGACGATCGTGGAGCCGCGCTCGTAGCGCTGGGAGAAGGTTTCGAACAGCAATTCGGCCCCGGTCGGCGAGAGCGGCACATAGCCGAGTTCATCGACAATCAGCAGCTTCACGGCGGCCAGTTCGCGCTGCATCCTCAGGAGGCGCTTTTCGTCGCGGGCCTCCATCAACTGGTTCACCAGGGCCGCAGCGGTGGTGAACAGGACGCTGAAGCCCTTCTGGCAGGCGGCCAGTCCCAGGGCGAGCGCTACATGGGTTTTACCCGTCCCGCTGTTGCCCAGCGCAATGATGTTTTCCCGCCGCAGGATATACTCGCAGCGCGCCAGTTCGAGCACGAGCATCTTGTTGAGGCTGGGGATGGCGGTGAACTCGAAGGTGTCCAGGCTCTTGACCGCCGGGAACCGGGCGGCGCGGATACGGCGTTCGACGGTGCGCCGCTCCCGGTCGATGAGTTCCAGTTCGATAAGGCGCAGCAGATAGCGGGTATGATCCACGCCATCGCGTGCGCATTCCCGGGCCAGCTTCTCATATTCGCGCAGCACGGTAGGCAATTTGAGCTGCTTGAGGTGATGCGCCAGCAGCACCTGCGGTGTGCCCGCCGTCGTGCCGGTGGGCATCTTGTCTTCCCCGGCCCGGCTCATGCGGCCATCCCCGGCAGAAGGCTGGCATAGTCAGCAGCGCGCGTTGTCTTGACCTCCATCCTGGGCAGGTGCGGATAGGCTTCCAGGTCGAGCCGGGCCGGTCTACGCTCGATCCGCGCCAGTGCGATCTGCTTGACCGCATCGAAGCCGATTGCCCCGATGTGGATTGCCTCTTTCACCGCAAAGGTCACCACCTCCATCGGCATCGCCTCAAGCAGGCGTAGGACCTGGATGAACTCGCGCTTCCCCTTGTTGCCCATCCGAACCTCGAGAAGATGGCGCAGGTGCTGGAAGTCCTCCGGCAGATTCCAGTCCTTAAGCGCGGCTGCCTGATCGAGCGCGCCCGGCTTGGTCTCGATCAGGGCCAGATAGTGCAGCGGGTTTGCCACAAACATGGCTTCGCCATAGCAGCGCGGATGACGGGCGATCTCTTCACCGCCGCACAGGATGATAACCCGGTCGACGAAGCCCTTCACGACAACGTCTTGGAAGCCATAGCAGGTCGGCACCGAGTAATCGTTGGTCCGGTAGCGCACCAGCGCAGTCGAGGAGACGCGTGCGCCCTTGGTCTCGCATGGTTCGAACGTGCCGGCGGGCAGCGGGCGCAAAGCCGCCAGATCTGCCGCCAGGCGCTCCCCGATCGTCTCGGTGTGGCGTTCGGCTCGCTCGTCCTGCCGGGCCCGGCACCGTCGTTCCAGCTCTGCGTTGAAGTCGTCATAGGTCGCCGCGCGCGGGATCGGCACCATGAAGTGCGAGCGCGCATACTTCACCAGCCCTTCAACCTTCCCCTTGTCGTTGCCCTTGCCCGGGCGGCCAAAGCGATCGGCAAACAGGTGATGGCTGACCAGCCCGGTGAAGGCCTGGGTACGCTCGCGCTTGCCATCCCCGCAGATCTTGGCCACCGCGATCTTGGTGTTGTCGTACAGGATCGAGAGCGGTACCCCGCCAAAGAAGGCGAAGGCGCAAACATGCCCGTCCAGGAAGGCTTCCGTCGTCTCGGCAGGATAGGCCTTCACAAAGCAGGCATCGGATTGCGGAAGGTCCATGCAGAAGAAATGCACCTTCTGCCGCACACCGCCGATCACTCCCACCGCTTCGCCAAAGTCCACCTGGGCGTGCCCTGGCGGATGCGCCAGCGGCACGAAGGTCTCGCGGCTACGCACACGGCTCTGCCGAACGTAATCCTTCACCACCGTATAGCCGCCGCCGTAGCCATGTTCATCGCGCAACCGCTCAAAGATTCGTTTGGCCGTATGGCGTTGCTTGAGCGGCGCAACATAATCCTCAGCCAAAATCCGGTCGATCACCGGCAGCAACGATCCCAGCTTCGGCTTGGCGACAGGCTTGGAACGCGTGTAGCCCGGCGGCAGCGAGAAACGGCACATCTTCGCGATCGTCTCTCGGCTCAGGCCGAAAACCTTCGCTGCCTCCCGTTGGCTGTTCCCTTCGACAAACACAAAGCGGCGTACCGCTGCATAGCTCTCCACGGCAAACATCCCCGGCCGCTCCAAAAAGAGCAACCTTACCAATGGCTGGTTTTTACTCCGCCGCGCTCAGCAATTTGCCGGCGCTCCATTGGCCTGGTTTGTCACCGCCGTGCACA
>NZ_LXYF01000110.1:0-2639 GCF_002894065.1 Sphingobium sp. SA916 | reverse complement strand
TAGGCGTAGATGCCCTGTCCCTTTATGTCGTGCGGGAAGCCCACCACCGCCGCCTCCGCCACCGCCTCGTGCAGCACCAGCGCGCTTTCCACCTCCGCCGTGCCCATGCGATGGCCCGACACGTTGATCACGTCGTCGACGCGCCCCGTGATCCAATAGTCCCCGTCCGCGTCGCGCCGGCAGCCGTCGCCGGTGAAGTACAGGCCCGGATAGGTGGTGAAATAGGTCTGGAAGAAGCGCTCATGATCGCCCCACACGGTCCGCGCCTGCCCCGGCCAGCTCCGCGCGATGCAGAGATTGCCTTCCCCCTCGCCCTCCACGGCGACGCCATTGCCGTCGACCAGCAAGGGCTCGACCCCGAAAAAGGGCTTGGTCGCCGCGCCCGGCTTCAGGTCCGTCGCGCCCGGCAGCGGCGTGATCATGTGGCCGCCCGTCTCCGTCTGCCACCAGGTATCGACAATGGGGCAGCGCCCCTCGCCCACCACCTCATGATACCAGCGCCAGGCTTCGGGATTGATCGGCTCCCCCACCGTGCCCATCAGCCGCAGCGAGGCGCGGCTGGTGCGGGTCACATGTTCGTCCCCCTCCTTCATCAGCGAACGCAGCGCCGTCGGCGCGGTGTAGAGCGTCGTCACCCGATGCCGGTCGACCACTTCCCAGATGCGGCTGGGCGTCGGCCAGTTCGGCACCCCCTCGAACATCAGCGTGGTGCCGCCATTGGCGAGCGGTCCATAGACGATATAGCTGTGGCCTGTGACCCAACCGACATCGGCGGAGGACCAGAAGACCTCGCCCGGCCGATGGTCGAAGGCAAGGTCGAAGGTCATCGCCGCCCAGAGCAGATAGCCGCCGGTCGAATGCAGCACGCCCTTGGGCTTGCCCGTCGATCCGGAGGTGTAGAGCAGGAACAGCGGGTCTTCCGCCGCCATCGCCTCTGCCGGACAGTCGGCGGAGACCTCAGCGGCCAGTTCGTCATAATAGGCGTCCCGCGCGGGGTCCATCGCGACGTCCCCGCCCGTCGCCCGGACGACAATCACGCGTTCCAGCCCCGGCGCCAGAGCCGCCGCCGCGTCGACATTGCGCTTCAGCGGCACGATCCTGCCGCCCCGCCGCCCCTCATCGGCGGTGATGACGATCCGGCTGTCGCAATCGCTGATCCGTCCCGCCAGCGCCTCGGGCGAGAAACCGCCGAACACCACCGAATGGATCGCCCCGATCCGCGCGCAGGCGAGCATGGCGAAGGCCGCCTCCGGAATCATCGGCAGATAGAGCGTCACCCGGTCGCCGCGCCCCACGCCCGCGCCTTTCAGCACATGGGCGAAGCGGCACACCTCTTCATGCAATTGCCGGTAGGTGAAGCGCCGCGCCGGTTCCTCCGGATCGTCCGGTTCCCAGATGATCGCCGCCTGATCGCCGCGCGTCTCCAGATGGCGGTCCACGCAATTGGCCGACACGTTGAGCATGCCGTCGCTGAACCAGCTTATGCCGAAATCCCCTTCCGCAAAGCTGCTCTCGTCGGCGCGGGTGGGTTCGCGCAGCCAGTCCAGCCGCCGCGCCTGCTCCAGCCAATAGGCGTCGGCGTCATCCAGCGATCGGCGATAGCCCGCGGCATAGGCGGCGGCATCGACCTTCGCCTCCGCCGACCAGGCCAGCGGCACGGGATAGACAGGGGGAGCTGTTGTCAGCATCGGCGGATCTCACTTCACTTTGGCGAGCGCGGCGGTCATCCGCCTGGCGGCGAAGGGCGGCAGCTTCACCGCCTTGGCCGCCGCGAGATCGGCCGGGGCCACCTTGCCCACCTGCACCAGCGCGACCATGCCCATCGAATAATGCGGCATGCACTTGATGCCGTAGAGGCCGGGCTTGGTGACGGTCAGCACCGCCTCCTTGTTCATCGCGCCCTTCATCGGGGTCGCGCCGGCCGGCAGCATGTTCGCGATGGTTTCGGCATTATGGCTGGGATTGGTCGGCTGGAAACGGATGGTGTCGCCCACCGCCGCCTTCACGAAGGACGGCTCGAACACCATGGCGCCGTCCGCGCCCTGGTTCTTCATATGGACGACGATGTCCTTCGCCTGCGCCGACAGCGGCGCCAGCGTCAGGAGCGCGGCGGCGGCAACGCCGCCCAGGGTGATGCGAATGCGGATCAAGGCTCTCTCTCCCATGCAAACATGCTTGGGCAAGTGATGACGCAGCGCAGCGGACCCCCGCAATGGGCCATTGGTCCTAGGGCGCGCGCCCCTCCGGCGCCACTCGAACCAAGGGCCGCCCCAGGTCGCGCCAGCCGTCCGTCCCCTCCGCCAGCCACCAGACATTGCGATAGCCCATGGCGCGCAGCCGCCGCGCCGCGTTCCAGCTCATCCAGCAATCGGACCGGCAGAAGACGACCAGCATGCGATCGCGCCGGCCACCCGTCAGCCGCCGCACGCCGGCCGCGAACCAGAGCGCGATGTCGGGCTCCGGCACGCCCCTTCCCGCTTCGGGGAACCAGCGAGCGCCCGGAATGCTCTCATGCTGCGCCGCCAGCCGCCAGCGCCCGTCGCTCTCCCGATGCCCGCCCTCGGCCGGCAGGACGTCGAGGAACAGCGCATCCCGGCCCGGCCGCAGGGCTGCGGCGGCGGCCGGCGCGATCCGCCCGA
>NZ_LXYF01000109.1:0-2746 GCF_002894065.1 Sphingobium sp. SA916 | reverse complement strand
GGCCGCCGCGCCGGCCTTTGCGGCGGCGGCGCGCGAGGGGCGGGTCGCGGTCATTCCCAACGGCATCGACGCCGCCGCGGCGCGCGCAAGGGCGGAAGGTCCGGCGCCCCATGGCTGGATGACCGAGGATGCGCCGGTCATCCTCGCCATCGGCCGGCTGGCGAAGCAGAAGAATTTCGAGACGCTGCTGCGCGCCTTCGCCACCTTGCGGCAAAGCCGGCGGGCGCGGCTCATCATCCTGGGCGAGAGCCGGGACCGGATGCGCGACCGGCTGATGGAGCAGGCGCGCAGGCTGGGCATGGCGGACGATCTGGCGCTGCCCGGCGTGGTGGCGAACGTCTTCCCCTGGCTGGCGCATGCCGACACCTTCGTCCTGCCGAGCTGGTGGGAAGGATCGCCCAATGTGCTGCTGGAGGCGATGGCCGTGGGCGTTCCCGTGGTCGCCTCCCGCACGGCGGGCAATGCGGCCGATCTGCTGGATGGCGGGCGGTTCGGGCGGCTGGTCGACCCGGCGGATGCGACGGCCATGGCGGATGCGCTGCTGGGCCAGATCGAACCCGCCAGCGCCATCCTGCCGGGCAACAGGATAGAGGCGTTCAGCCTGGAGAGGGCGATGGCGGGCTGGACGGATATTGTGGAGCGGCTCGGGGTGACGGGACATCCGGGGAAAGGCCGAGTCGCCGCCGCGAGCTTGGGTCCCGTTCACCAAAACTGATCAACGACAACGGGTTGGCCCGCATCCCCGCCGCGTGCGGCAGCCATGCGGCCACGCCGGAGCAAAGGCACAATCGTGAAATATTATGCATGTCGATGAGATTGCTGGTTTATATTCATTACCAGCATGATCGATTTTGTAATATATAGCTTCGCGCTGCTTTCGGCCGGTCAGACACAGCCGCAGCCGCAATCCACGACATCATTATCCTGGCAGAGGAGGCTCTTATGCGTGCCAGATATTTGGTGCTTTGCTCGTCCCTGCTGCTGTCGACAGGGGTTAGCGCCAGACAGCCCGGTGACCAGCTGACCGTCATTGCGTCTCCCGAAAAGGAGATGACCCTTGAAAAATGGCAGAGCCGGACCGCAACCCGGCTGACCGGTAGCATCCGCCGCGCCGCCGATCAGAATTTCGACCGGGATGCGACCGGCTATACCCGCGTCGAATTCCGCCTGGACGGGGAGGGGCGGCCGCAAGCCGTCTCGCTGGCCCAGCCTTCATCGTCGCCCGCCGTCGACAGCATATCCCTGCGGGCGGTGAAGCGGATGGGGCGGCTGACGCCCCTGCCGCCGCAGATCGCCGCCTCGTCCCGGTTCGAAGCCTGGATCGTCGTCGCCAGCGACGCGCTGGAACGCGACGCCATGTTGCGCCGGCTGCGCACCGACCACCGCGCCCGGATGATGGCGCAGGCCGACGGCGACAGGCCGGTCCTGATTGCGTCGCGCTGAGCGCCGTCCTTCCCCCCGGACGGCGTTGCGCGATGCGGAGTCTGGAGGAGCGGCCGGGCGGTTCGATGCGGCGCGGGTCAGCCTGCGCGCATCCGCCCCGTTCGCTCTTCCAGCTTCCCTTGCCCGTCAATGGAAATAGGCGGCGGTATAGGGAAGCTGGAAATAGTTGAGCCCGCTGCCGATCGCCCGGCCCAGGCGCGAGCGGCTGTCGCGGAAGAACAGCTGCTTGATGTTGAGGCCGACGCCGAAGAAGATGTCGCGCTCCGGCTCTCTTCCGGCGGCGCGGTCGGCATTGGTGAAATTCCTGCCGCGATAGCCGACCTGCAGTTCGACGAAGCGCAGCGGGCTGTCGCGCAATCCCCTGAAACCGGAAAGTTCGAGCGCCAGAAGGAAGCGCTGCTGCTCATAATGACGCTTTCCCTTGAAGCTGTAGACCTCTGAATTGGGCATCATCAGCAGGCGGAAATCCAGCTTCTCCTCCAGCCCCGGCACGGTGTGGCGGAGCACCGAGAAGGCCGCGCCGCCGCTGTTGAAGACCACGTCCTGTATCGAAAAGCCGCTGTCCTTCTTATGCGCGTCCCACAGCTCGCCATAGAGCATGAGGCCCATGGAAAGCAGCGCCGCGGGCGCCGCCGCCCGCGCCCGGTCATGGGTCCTGCGGGCGATCCGCGCGCCCAGAAATTCAGCGAAGAGATAGGCGTTGAAGGCGTGGGTCAGCTTGTCGATGCCCAGATTATGGGTGTTCTTGCCGAACCAGCCCTCATCCTTGAAATGGAAATGGGTCGTGCCGTCGGTCCAATAGGCCTGCGTCGCGGTGATATAGGCGAACAGGCCGATAGTCTCCCATCTGGCGGCGCCGATGCGGCTGCCCAGCGAATGGTAACGCCCTTCCATGACGGGATCGGGAGGAGGCGGGATGCGCGGACCGGCCGGCCCCTGGACCCTGTTGCCGGTCTCGGGTGGTTCCGGCGTCATGGCGCTGAGGTCGAAGGGTGTTTCCAGCAGGGCCGTTTGGACCGCTTCATCCGGGCGGACGTCTTGCGCATCCGCCGGCGTCAGGGCGATGCAGAGAGCCCAGGGAACCGGCAGGAATGTCCATGCAGGGCGCATCCTCTCCTCCCCGACAGACTGCGCCCATTGCAGGCTTTGCATGGGCGCTTGATCTCATCGCGGGAATTTAAGTTAGCGTCCGCGCTCGTGGTGTAATTTCTGGTGTAGATTGAGATGATCGCATGGGGTGGGGCATGCCGCACCCCATGCGATTTCGATCTCGGTGGCCACCGGGCTCATCGGTAAGGTGGAG
>NZ_LXYF01000108.1:0-3336 GCF_002894065.1 Sphingobium sp. SA916 | reverse complement strand
AGCAGGGTGATGATCGGCTGTATGTGCGGTGAGTAGGCCTCGATCAGCCGGTCGCGGTCTTCCTTGCTGAGAAAGCGCACCCGTTCATTGTCGAACGGGATCGCCTTGATGCGCAGGGGCGGGAGGTCGTGCAGGTCGTGATGGACGTTGATCGCGGCCTGGAACACGGCGCGATAGCGATCCTGGCCCGCCGGGTCATGGCCGGTCAGATAGGCGCGGCGAAAATGCTCCCATGCCTGCTTGGGTTCGCGCAGGCTGAAGTCGCCGATCAGTCCGTTGAGCTTGCCGATACGCAGGACATCGGACGGGCAGGGTGGCCTGGCCTTTGTCAGGTAGCTTTGAAAGACGTCGGCTATTCTGCCTTGCGCCACGATCGCGGCCGGACCGAACATCAGCCGGTGCCGCAGCTTCGTCTCATGTTCTGCCATCAGGTGCGATGCGGCGTCGCGGTCGCTCGTTCCTGAACTGAACTCCTTGACCTTGATATGCTTGTCGCCAAGCGTGACGATGCCTCGAATATAGTAGATTCCGTTTTTCCCACGGGTACGGATGGAGAGCATGTGCATTTTTCCAATAGCATCTGATCGCGTGCTTGCACCGGGAGTTTCGCTTCAAATGTTTCAGCACAAGGCGCGTTAGGTTTCATGAAGTTCGGGCGCATGTCGTCGTCCGGCTTGATGCAGGTTCATGCTGAACCGGAACGGCGTGCGCGAGAGAGGAAGGTGCTCATCCGTCACATGGGGGCGCCCGGACTCGTGGCAATGCGCGGATGGGTCGGCCGACGACAGCCGTGATTGGTGGGCAGGGCGCGGGTGGCTCCTGCGCGGTTGCGGGACCGACCCTGCGGGCGGCTGACGTAGGCGCACCGCTTGCCATCTGGAATAGTTTGAGTAGCGTGCGCGACTCGGGATTTCGCTCCGATCGCCCGGCATTTGCATGCCCAGAATTTGCCCAAAAATTGATGGGCATGGCCAGGCCCTACGGCTCGCGGCAGGCAAACAAAAACCCCGCCAAACCGTTGATTTGGCGGGGTTTTCGATGGTGGGCGTGGCAAGGATTGAACTTGCGACCCCTGCGATGACGCAGGGTGACGCCCAGTGGTGGCGCCAGTCGTGGACGGTGTCCAGCCATCTCTCGAACTTCAAGAGCCGATCGGTATCTTTGCCGAACCTCGCACTTCCTGGACCAGCGCCAGCGTGTTGAGCCTTGCGAGAAGTGTTCCCGACCACCGCTCGCCCAGAAGTTCCGGCGCCGTAGCTGGCCAAGTGTCCAACGCACGTTCCACCGTCGCCTTGACCTCGCGAACGACCCACTTGGGGTCCACCCGCAGAAAGCTCGCCACTCGTTCGAATCGGTGGAGGTTGACAGTGTCGAAGCTGTGGGTGCGTACGAACCGTAGAGCGAGCGTGTCGCGCGGCTGAAAAAGGACAGTCGGAACAATGTCGTAGGCTGGTGACAAGCGGACCTGCCCCGGTTCAGGGAAACGGAAGGACCAGTTCTTGAGGTGATTATCGCCGTTGCCGATCAGCACGTCCGCGACAATGCGGCGGATTGCCTCGAGGATGTCGGCGCGGCGGTCAGTACTGAAGCGGCTGATCATGTTGATGACGGTTTCGGTGGTGGCCATGGTATATTTGCGATCCCCGATCGCTCCGATGACCTGCCCGGCGTCCTCAATGTGAATGCGCGTGTCGTCGGCTGCGCGATCGAACCGATCGACCACCAATACCTGCTCGCCGTGTTCGAGCATTTCGTCGGGTATACCCGCGACGGCGGCGCGCGGCATCAGCCGACAAGGCGCTGTCTCGACGCCGATCATGCCCGCCAGCGTCATTGCGCCATGCTCAGCTTCCGGAAGCCCGCGATAGGTATCGCTTGCTACCTTGATGATGCAGCGGCCGGTGTCGCCCCGGGCGGGAAGTGTAAGCCGTTCGCCGTCGATATTGGCGGTGAATTTGAGTTGGACTCCGGCGAGTGAGAATTTGACCACACCCTTAGGTTCTGCCGCCTTGAAGCCTTTTATAGATATCAGATCGAGAGGGCCGGCGGAGGCTGGTGTGTCGGTTTCGGCTGTAACCAGCACGGCGCCGGGAAGGTCGGCGCCCAGCCGGGTGAGCACGTCGAACTGGTCATGATCCCCGGGACCCATTTCGGTGAGCACCAGTTCGCGAAGCGCGCCTTCGGGAAGCAACCCGGCAAACCAGGGCGGGATCGAGCCGTGCAGGCCAATCTTGTCGCCACGAGCGGAAAGCCGGTCGCGGGTGCCTGCGTCAGACGTCGGATCATACCAGCCAAGGCTGAGTACGGGCCGTGCCGTGTCGCGGAGATAGGATTCGGACACTGTGAAGGCGACCGCGCCGTCGGCATCGCGCGTGAGCGTTCCTACCTTCACTGGCCCAAGCTTCGCATCAAGCAGGTGAACGCCGAGGATCGCGGAAGCCTTCCCCATCTAGCGGTTCTCCTCTTCGTCCTCATCGAGATCGACGAACAACTCCTCGAACGTCGAGCGCACCGGGTGGTTGAAGTCGATGCCGCGCGCGCCTTCGACCTGATTACGGACTGCGCTAACCTGGGCGCGTGGCACGAGGACGGGCACCAGATCCAGCGCGTCGCAGATCTCGGCGAATAGGGTCAGGCGGTCGCGACCCCGGCGGCCGCCGATCAGATCACGTTCGAGTTCAGAGATGCGCGCGCGATCACGACCAAGCCGCCGGGCCAATCCAAGTTGACTCATGGAGCGTCTGTCGCGCCAATGACGCAATTGATCCCCCAGGATAGAAAAAATATCCATTTGCATGCGGAATTCCGCTCTAAAAATATATACTATGCGGAATATCGCTACAGGAAAAATTTCGAAGATCAAGCGGAATTCCGCTCTAAGTGTTCGAAGATAGCGGTATCCCGCTCTCATATTCCCCCCGAAACTTTGTCGAGATGCATCAGGCCGCCGCAACAGGCGCGGGGATCTGGCTTCACACCCGCAACTGGTATCGACCGCGAGGCAGGCTACAATCCATGCCGCCATCAGTCGCTCGCTCAACCACTGAACAACCTCTCGAGGCGCTTTCTCTGATTGCGCTGCACCCTATGGGCGGCTTCGCTAGGCTATCGGTTCTCGCAGGAAATGGAGCAGACTGTGCGGTCTGCCCCAAATCCTTCTCGGACGTGCGGCTCGCTTTAGCTGAGCCTATTGATGGATTCACGCATGTGATCCACGCTGACGCTGGAATAGCGCTGGACCATGCGCAGCGACTTCCAGCCGCCCATGTTCATGATGGTGATGAGGTCGATCCCGGCCATGACGCAGTGCGATGCCCAGTGGTGTCGCCAGTCATG
>NZ_LXYF01000107.1:0-117739 GCF_002894065.1 Sphingobium sp. SA916 | reverse complement strand
GATCAGCCATTCCTTGTCCGTTAGTTCATACCGCCGCCGCGCCATACGCCCTCCATTCTCAAAGAGCGCCTGAATCATGCGAAGGCGGAGAGCTCAACTCAAATTATGAGTTCACGCCCTAGCAATCCCGGTCGATCGCCCGCCCGGCCAGCGCACCCACGCCCGCGCCGATGATGGCGCCCGTGGTGCCGTCGCCGCGGCGACCGTAGCGGCCGCTGCCCTTGCCGACTTCATTGCCGAGCAGGCCACCGGCTATCGCGCCGATGATGGTGCCGCCCGTGCCATTGTCCCGGCAGCGATAGCCACCGCGATAGCCGCGATAGCCCCGGTAATAGCCGTCGCCGCGATAATAGCCGCCGCCCCGGTAATAACCATCGCCGCGATAGCCGCGATATCCACGGTCGCCGCGATAATAGTCGCCACGGTCGTAATGGCGGCCCCAGCCGTCGCGGGCCATGGCCGGCGTTGCGGTGACAGCCAGAGAGGCAGCGCCCATTGCCAGCGCCGCCCCCAGATTGATCAGAAACTTCGTCTTCATGGCGTTGCTCCTCATTTGCCATCGATCACGGCAGGTCTTCCACGGAGGACTCACCATCGATTGAGACCCTTTTGCCCGATTCGCATTGAGCCAAGCCTGAATGGCGATGTCAGCCGCCGTTCAGCATTGGAGCAACCGGCGGGAACGCTTATCGCGCTTTTCGGCGGTCGATGCCAGCGCCGCGAAAAACCCTGCACAGGGGCCGATTATCCCCTATGGCAAGGGCGATGCGCCGAATCCTGATCGTCCTGCTGCTCGCGATCCTGCTGCTTCCCGCGCCGCACAAGAACAAGCCCGAACCCTTCGGCCCCGGCCCATTGCTGGTGCGGGCGCGCGCCTTGTCCCTGAACGCGGCCGATCCCGCCCAGCGCGACCTTGGAACGCTGCACTATCTGGGCGGATGGCAACTCAGCAGCACCCATCATGGCTTTGGCGGCATATCCTCGCTGCTGGCGGAACCCGACGGCCAGATTCTGGCGCTCAGCGATTCCGGCACGCTGATGGGTTTCCACATCGGCCCGGGCAGGGCGGAACGGCGTCCCTTCATCGCCCCGCTTCCCATCCGCCCGCAGGATCGGGAGCGCCCCTGGTGGGCCTGGGATTCGGAGGCGATGGCTCATGATCCGGCGACGGGGCGCTATTGGGTGGGCTTCGAACTGCAACAGATGATCTGCCGCTATTCCCCCGGCTTCGCCCGCGTCGAAGCCTGCCGCACCTGGCCGGAGATCGAGGCCTGGCCGGAGACGGGATCGGTCGAATCCCTGGCGCGGCTGCCCGGCGGCCGCTTCCTCGTCCTGGCGGAAATGGGGATGACCGCCGACGGCAGCCACGACACGCTGCTGTTCGCGGGCGACCCGGCCGAAGCCGCTACGGCGGCGCCCATGCACCTGCGCTATGTGCCGCCGCGCGGTTATCGCCCGACCGATGCGGTCGCGCTGGACGACAGGCATGTGCTGGTCCTCAACCGGCGGCTGACCTTGCAGGAACTGTTCACGGCGACCCTGGCGATCATCGAACTGCCGGAAGAGCCGCGCCCCGGCGACCGGCTGAAGGCGCGCGTCCTCGCCCGGCTGGCGCCGCCCCTGTTGGCCGACAATTTCGAAGGATTGGCCCTGAGCCGGGAAGGTGGCCGCCGGATCGTCTGGATCGCGTCGGACGACAATCACGAATTTTTCCAACGCACCCTGCTGCTGAAATTCGCCCTGGATTGGCAGGGATAGGGCGGCATGAAGGAACAGCGGGCGGGGACCGGCCTCCCGGTCCCCGCAGCCCGTCTCAGCTACGCACATCCTGCTCCGTCACCGGAGCGATCTTGATTTCGACGCGGCGGTTGGACGCCTTACCCTCCGCCGTGGCGTTGGATGCGATCGGCTGGGTTTCCCCGAAACCGCGCGTGGCGATGCGGGCCGACTGGACGCCATGGCTCGTCAGATAATCGCCCACTGCCTGGGCGCGCCGTTCCGACAGGGCCTGGTTATAGGCATCGGTGCCGTCGCTGTCGGCGTGGCCGTACACGTCGATATAGGTCTTGGGATATTGCGCCAGTACGGATGCGACGTCGTTCAGCGTCGGCTGGAACTGGGGCTGCACGGCGGAACTGTCGGTGGCGAAGGTGATGCCCGATGGCATGCGCAGCACCAGATTGTCGCCATCGCGGATCACGTCCACGCCGCTGCCGGCGGTTTCCTCGCGCAATTTCTTTTCCTGCGCGTCCATATAGGCGCCGATGCCCGCGCCCGCGACCGCGCCGATGCCCGCGCCCAGGATCTTTTCGGTGCGGTCATGCCGCCCGCCGACCAGATCGCCCAGCAGATAACCGCCCAGCGCGCCGCCGATGCCGCCGATCGCGGCCTTGGAAATGGTGCGGTTGCCGGTGTTGGGATCGGTGGTGCAGGCCGTGGTCGCCAGCATGGCGGCCAGGCCGGCCGCGCCGATGATGCGATGAAAATTCCGCATGGATATATTTCCCTTTCTCGTGCGCCCGAACGGAGCGGATGCACCCCCAATGGATGAGAGGAGGCCTTTGTTCCACAAGCGAACTGAACTGCAGATGATGCGGCGGTTGTGAAATTGTAAGAATCAGGGTTATAGGTGGCCGCCGACCGCCATGGCCAATATCCCCCCGCACGCTCCGACGCCCTTTCCCTGGGTCGACCTCGTCATCATCCTGGCGCTCGTCGCGCTGAACGGCCTGTTCGCCATGTCGGAACTGGCGATCGTGTCCGCCCGCAAGCCGCGCCTCCAGGCAATGGAAAAGGCCGGGCGGCGCGGCGCGCGCTCCGCCTTGGCGGCGGCGAGCGATCCCGGCAAGTTCCTTTCCACCGTGCAGATCGGCATCACCCTGATCGGCATCGTCGCGGGCGCCTATTCCGGCGCCAGCCTTGGCGGGCCGACGGGGGAACGGCTGGCGATGCTGGGCCTGTCGCCCCATGCCGCGCAGAATGCCGGTTTCGCCCTGGTGATCGGCCTTACCACCTATGCCTCGCTGATCGTCGGGGAACTGGTGCCCAAGCAGTTCGCCCTGCGCGCGCCGGAGCCCATCGCCGTGCTGGTCGCCGGGCCGATGCTGTGGCTGGCGAAGGTCACCGCCCCCATCGTCTGGGTGCTGGACGGATCGAGCGCCCTCATCTTCCGCCTGCTGGGGCTGACCCGCGAATCGGAAAATCAGGTCACGGCCGAGGAACTGCACCTGATCGTGGCCGAGGCGAGCAGGTCCGGCGTGATCGAGGAGAGCGAGCGGGCCATCATTTCCGGCGTGGTGCGGCTGGCCGACCGCCCGGTGCGCGAGGTGATGACCCAGCGCATGGATGTCGACTGGATCGACATCCATGCCGATGAGGAGGCCATTCGCGCCAAGCTGCTCGATACGCCGCACACCCGCCTGCCGGTGGGCCGGGGGACGGTGGAGGACATCATCGGCGTGGTGCAGGCGCGCGACATCATGACCGCGCTGTTCCGGGGCGAGGGGCTGAGCCTGGAAAGGCTGATGCGCAAGGTGGAGGTCGTGCCGGATCAGGTCGACGCCATGGACGCGCTGGAGGTGCTGCGGCGGGCCGAGGTGCCGATGGTCATGGTGCATGACGAATATGGGCATTTCGAGGGGATTGCGACGCCTGCCGACCTGCTCTCCGCCATTGCAGGCCATTTCGTGTCCGACCTGGACAGCGAGGATGAGCCGGACCTGGTCGAGCGGGAGGACGGCAGCCTGCTGGTGTCGGGCCAGATGCCGGTGGACCTGCTCGCGGACCGGATCGGCATCGACCTGCCGGAGGATCGCGACTATGCGACGGTCGCCGGCCATGCGCTGTGGCTGCTCAAGCGCTTGCCGGAAGTGGGCGATTTCATAGACGATCAGGGCTGGCGGTTCGAGATCGTGGATATGGATGGGCGCAAGATCGACAAGCTGCTGATCGCGGAGCGATAGGATGCGGAACGATGCGCTGGACGCGGTCGAGGGATTGACGCGGCGGGCGCTGGAGGAGGCTGGCGGTCGCCTGCTGGTGATCGGCCTGTGCGGGGCGCAGGGCAGCGGCAAGTCGACGCTGGCGGCGGGCTTGCGGCAGAGGTTGCAGAGCGACGGGATTCCGGCCGCGATCCTTTCCATCGACGATCTGTATCGCACGCGGGCGGAGCGGGAGGCCATGGCCCGTTCGATCCATCCGCTGCTGCGCACGCGCGGAGTGCCGGGGACGCATGATGTGGCGCTGGGGCTGCGGGTGATCGATGCGTTGGAGCGGGGAGAGGCGACCTCGCTGCCGCGTTTCGACAAGGCGTCGGACGATCCTTTGCCGGAAAGGCGATGGGAAAAGGCGGCGACTGGCACGCGGTTGCTGCTGCTGGAGGGCTGGTGCGTCGGAGCGCTGCCGCAGGGCGCGGCGGCGCTGGTGGAGCCGGTCAATGCCCTGGAGCGGGAGGAGGATGCGGACGGCGTCTGGCGCGCCTTCGCAAACCGGGCGCTGGCGGGGGATTATCAGGCGCTGTTCGCGCGGCTGGACCGGCTGGTGCTGCTGGCCGCGCCGGACTTCGGGATCGTCCGGCGCTGGCGGACGCAGCAGGAGCATGACCTGCGCAAGGAAGCTGGCGGCGGCATGCCGGATGCCCGGATTGCGCGCTTCGTCCAGCATTATGAGCGGCTGACCCGGCATATTCTGGAGGAGATGCCGGGCCGGGCGGACCTGACGATCAGGCTGGACGAGATGCGGCGGGTGATCGGGATTTGCAACGGCTGACGCCCGGCATTGCTGCGCTCGCCGCCTCTGACTTGATCCGGCCCCCTTGCTTCTCAGTCACCGGATCGCGTCCGGAGTGACCAAAAGGGCATCTCAAACGGAGGAGCGGCAGACGAACGCGCCCGTCAGGCTATGAGACGCTTCACCCAGAATTGCATGGGATGGCGGCTTTCCGCGTCGTCGCCCAGATCCTTCCAGTCGAAATGGCCGATCAGCCCCTCGACCGGGGCATAGCCGCGCGCGCGCCAGAAGGGATCGAGCGGGGCATAGCCGGCGGGGCGGGCAGGGTGATCCGGCGGGCGAATCACCGCGCAGAAGCTGGTCATGGCGAATCCCAGTTCCCGCGCCTTTGCTTCCCGCCGGTCGAAAAAGGCGTGGCCGATGCCGCGCCCGCGCCATTCCGGCAGCAGCACCGATTCGCCAAAATAATAGATTTGGCCGATGTCCATGCCGCATGCCCGGAAAGGAGCGGCGAATTCCGCAGCATGGTCGGCCATGGGAGCGGCGGCGGCGGCGCCGACCAGCCGCTCGCCCGCGAAAGCCCCGGCGATCAGCGCGCCGGGGCTGTTCGCATAGGCGGTGAGATAATCGCGCTCATAGGCGCGGCCCGCTTCGCCCGACCCGTCATAGAGGTAGGGAAAGGCGCGGAAGACCGTGATGCGCAGGTCCGCCAAGGCGTCGAGCGCGGCCAGCAAGGCCGCGCCCGTCAGATCATCGACCCGAATGGGTTCGCTGTCCAGTTCTTACTCGCTGGCGGCGGCGTTGGCTGAGGGCGCCTCTGCCGCGTTGGCGGCGGCATTGCCACCCTCGGCCGCGGCATTGTCGCCGCCGGCTGCCGGAGCCGCATCGGCGGCGGGCAGCGGCAGGTTCGAACCCTGGGTGTTCAGCCAGGCGATCAGGTTCGCGCGGTCGGCCGGGTTGCCGAGACCGGCGAAGGTCATCTTGGTGCCCGGCGCGAATTCACGCGGGGAGGTCAGCCAGTGATCGAGATTCTCGAAGGTCCAGTTGCCGCCCTTGCTCTTGAGCGCGTCGGAGAAGGCGAAGCCGCCCTTGCCCTGGCCGATCGGTTCCCCGACCGTGGCGTAGAGATTCGGGCCGATGCCGTTGGCGCCGCCCTGGTTGACGGTGTGGCAGGCCGCGCACTTGGCGAACACCTTCTCGCCCGCCGCGACGTCCGCGCTGGCGAGCAGGGTGTTGAGGCCGGGGCCGCTGGCCGCGCCGCCTTCGCCTTCCGCTTCGACGCCCTCAATGGCGTAGCCCATTTTCTCGGGCCGTTCCTCATGGAAGAATTTGGAACTGACGATGGCACCGCCCAGTGCGATGATACCCGCGAACAAAGCCCAACCGGCAGCGGTGTTGAAACGATCGCCCATTCGCTCGGATTCCCCTGGATTTCTGTTCTGGCCGCTTGGTTCGCGTCCCCTCTAGCGCGCTGCCATAATGGCGCAAGCGCGAACGTGCAAGCGGCCTTGAACGGGATCGCGCACGCTTTTCATGGCTTTGCGGCCGGAGAGGATGCTTGCGCGGGCGCGATGAAGTGAATAAGCGCGCAGGCGCCCATGGAAAACTATCCCGCCCCCGCCCGCGATCTGGTCGCGGACCTCGCCGCGAAGGCCGCCGTCGATCCCGTTCGCGCCGTCGCCTTCCAGGGCGCGCCGGGCGCCAATTCGCATCTGGCGGCGCTGGATTATGCGCCCGATTGCGTTCCCTTGCCCTGTTTCGCCTTCGAGGATGCGATCGATGCGGTCCGGGAAGGGCGCGCCGCGCGGGCGATCATTCCGATCGAGAACAGCCTGCATGGCCGCGTGGCCGACATGCATTTCCTGCTGCCCGAATCCGGGCTGCATATCGTCGACGAATATTTCCTGCGCATCCGGCACTGCCTGATGGCGGTCGACAGCACCCCCGTCAAAAGCGCGGTCAGCCACCCGCAGGCGCTGGGCCAGTGCCGCCATTATCTGCGGGAACGCGGCATTCAGCCGGTCAGCTATGCCGACACGGCGGGCGCGGCCGCGCTGGTCGCGGAAACCCGCGTGGCGGGGGAAGGGGCCATCGCCCCCTATCTGGCGGCGGAACTCTACGGCCTGCGGCTGGTGGCGGAGAATATCGAGGACAGCGCCGACAATATGACGCGCTTCCTGGTGCTCTCGCGTGAGCCGAAGATGCCGGCGGCGGGGGTGGGCCCGGTGATGACCACCTTCCTGTTCGAGGTGAAGAACATCCCGGCCGCGCTCTACAAGGCGATGGGCGGCTTCGCCACCAATGGCGTCAACATGACGAAGCTGGAAAGCTATCAGCGCGGCGCCAGCTTCGCCGCGACGGAATTCTACTGCGACATAGAGGGGATGCCGGGCGATCCGGCCATCGACCGGGCATTGGCGGAGCTGGAATTCCACACCAAATGGGTGCGGATACTCGGCAGCTACCGGCAGGCGCGGCCGCGCACCTGAGCGCCCGGGCGTGACGGCGGGCTCCAGACCGCTTATGGTCGGGCCGATGTTCACCGCGATCCTTCTGTCGGCCCTTGCCATGAGCGTGATCGTGGGCGTGCGCTATCTGCTGGCGAGCGGCGCCTTCGCGCTGGCGACCCGTTATCGCAGGCCGGGCCTCTATGCCGGGCTGGACCGGCAGGTCCGGTGGGAAATCGCCTGGTCGCTGGCCTCCGCGCTGATCTACGGCGTGCCGGCGGGCATCGCCGCCTGGGGCTGGCAGGCGCATGGCTGGACGCGGGTCTATGCCGACGTCCATGCCTTTCCCCTCTGGTATCTGCCGCTGTCCGTGCTGCTTTACCTTGCGGCCCATGACGCCTGGTTCTACTGGACCCACCGCTGGATGCACCGGCCGCGCCTGTTCCGGATCGCCCATGCCGTGCATCATGCCAGCCGCCCGCCGACGGCCTGGGCCGCGATGAGCTTCCATCCATGGGAGGCGGCGACCGGCGCGGTGGTGATCCCGGCGCTGGTCTTCCTGATTCCGATCCATGTCGGCGCGCTGGGCGTGGTGCTGACGATCATGACGGTGATGGGCGTCAGCAACCATATGGGATGGGAGATGTTTCCGCGCTGGATGGTGCAGGGCCGGGCCGGCCGCTGGCTGATCACCGCCAGCCATCACCAGCGGCATCATGAACAATATGCGTGCAATTACGGCCTGTATTTCCGCATCTGGGACCGGCTGTGCGGGACCGACAGGGGATTGGGCCATTTTTAGGGAAGGACGGGCGTGAAGGGCAGGGCAGCGATGATGGCGGCGGTCCCGCTGGTCATGGGCGCGGCGGTGGCCGACCAGGCGCAGCCGCTCAGCATGGACGTGCAGGGCCTGCGGTCCTCCAGGGGCAATTTCCTGATTTGCGTGACGCGGCAGGCGGATCATTTCCCCGATTGCCGGGGCGATCCGGACGGGCGGCATTTCACCGTCCCCGCGACCGCCGGCATCGTGCCCCTCGGCCGGATGGAGCCGGGAACCTATGCGATCGCCATCATTCATGACGAGAATGGCAATGGCAAGCTGGACACGCTGGCCGGCATTCCGCGCGAGGGGGTGGGCTTTTCGCGCAATCCGGCGATCCGCTTCGGCGCGCCCAGCTTCCGCTCGGCGCAGTTCGCCATGGCGGGGGCGGCGGTGCGGCAGGACATCAGGGTCAAATATTTCCTCTGAATGTCGCGCTGCGGAACGGTAATGCCGTAAAAACATTATCTTGCCCGACAATCTCTTTGAACAGGGTCATCATGCATCATCGCTGTCGCCTTTCCGCGGCGTTCGCCGTCGCGGCCCTTTGCCTTGCGCCATCGGCCTTCGCCCAGCAGGATGATCGCAGCAGCCTGACCATCGGCGTGGGCGTGGCCGCCGTGCCGAGCTATGAAGGGTCCGACGACTATCGCGTGCTGCCCATCCCGCAGCTTCGCGGCAAGGTGAAGGACTTCGCCTTCTGGACGCGCGGTCCGGGCCTGTATGTCGACGCGATCCCCAACAGCGATCCCGACGGCGTCGACTTCGAACTGGGCCCGGTGGTCAACGTCCGCTTCGACCGGTCGAGCCGCAGGAACATCAAGGACGATGCCGTGCGCCTGCTGGGCAAGCGCGACATCGCGGTGGAGGTCGGCGGCTTCGTCGGCATCGGCAAGACCGGGGTGATCACCAGCGCCTATGACAATCTGTCGGCGCGCGTCGCCGTGACCAGGGATGTGGCGGGCGCGCATGGCAGCTATGTCATCACGCCCGCGGTGGAATATATGACGCCGCTGTCGCAGACGGCCTTCGTCGGGCTGGGCGTGTCGGCGGACTATGTCGGCAGGAAATATGGCCGCTATTATTATGACGTCGATCCGGCGGGCGCCGCCGCATCGGGGCTGCCGGCCTATGGCGGGGCAGGCGATGGTTCGGGGTTCAAGAAGGTGAATTTCAGCCTGGCGGGCGGCAAGTCGCTGTCGGGCGACCTGCGCCATGGCTGGGCGATCTTCGCCGCAGCCAGCTATTCGCGGATCCTGGGCGACTATGCCGCCTCGCCCATCGTGTCCGTCGCGGGCTCCCGGAATCAGTGGATCGGCGCGATCGGCGTCGGCTACACCTTTTGATCTCCGGCTGATCCCCGGCCGATCTCCCTTGTTCCTATGGGGTGACGCCCCACATAAGGCGCTGTATGAGGGCGGCTTGGCAACCGCGTTTGCAGCAGGAGATAAGAGAAGTGGCGACCCTTGGACTGAGCGAGGCCGACAAGGCATCGGTGGAGGCTTTCCGCCGCGATGTGGTGGATCCTTCGCGCACCCAGTTGGTGATCGTCGATTTCTGGGCCGAATGGTGCGGCCCCTGCAAGCAGCTCGCGCCGGTGATCGAGAAGGTCTGCGCCGACTATGCGGCCAAGGGCGTCAAGCTGGTCAAGATCAACGTCGATGAGGACAAGTTCATCGCCGCCCAGTTCCGCGTCCAGTCGATCCCCACCGTCTATGCCGTGTTCCAGGGCCAGCCGGTGGCCGACCTCAGCCAGGCGCGGACCGAGGGGCAGTTCAAGCAATATCTCGACCAGTTGCTGGGCCAGTTGCCGATCGAATCGGAGGAGAAGGCGCAGCTGGAGGAGATTGCGCCCCTGATCGCCATGGGCGAGGAATTGATGGCCGGGGGCGAAGCGGAGCGGGCGCTGTCCGTGTTCCGGCAGATCGATCAGATGCTGCCCGACAATGCCGATGTGGCTTCGGGCGCGGCGCGGGCGCTGGTCGCGTTGGGACAGTTCGACGAAGCCGAAGCGGCGTTGGCCGCTCTGCCCGCCGATGTGGCCAAGGACCAGGCGGTGGAACGCGCACGCGCCGCCATTGCGCTGGCGCGCGATGCCCGGCCGGTGGCTGACCTGTCGGGTGTGGAGGCGAAGGTCGCCGCCGATCCGGACGATCATGAGGCGCGCTTCGAACTGGCGAACGGCCTGATGGCCAATGGCGACCGCGATGGAGCGGCGGAGCAGTTGCTGGAACTGGTGCGGCGCGACCGGACGTGGAATGACGGCGCGGCGCGGGCGCAGCTCCTCAAGCTTTTCGAGGCGACGGGGCTGGAAGATCCCTGGGTCGCGGGGCAGCGGCGCAAGCTTTCCCAGATCCTGTTTTCCTGACCGGCGCAGGCGTCATGTCGCGCGTCTCGATCTTTCCCCTGCCGGGCGCGCTGCTGCTGCCGGGCATGGAACTGCCGCTCCATATCTTCGAGCCGCGCTATCAGGCGATGATCCATGACGCCATGGCGCGGGACCGGCGCATCGGCATGATCCAGCCGCGGGAGGAAGGAACCAAGCCCGCGCTGTTCGATGTGGGCTGCCTGGGCCACATCACCCATATCGAGGCGTTGGAGGGCGGCCGGTACAACATCCTGCTGAAGGGGCTTGCGCGCTTTCGTGTGGTGCGGGAACTGGACGTCCCCACCGCCTTTCGCCAGATCGAGGCGGATGTGGAGCCCATTGCGCAAGGGGATGAAATCCTCTCCGCCGTGGAGCGGGCGGCGCTGGAGCAGGAATCGCGGCGCTTTGCCGATGCGCTGGGCTATGTGGTCGACTGGACGGCGGTGTCGCGGCTCGACGACATGGCGCTGGTGAACGGGATCGCGCAGATCGTGCCCTTCGATCCGGCGGCCAAGCAGACCCTGCTGGAGGCGGATACGCTGGGCGAACGGGCCGACCGGATCATCCAGCTGATGCAGATCGTCGGGCGGATCGAACGCGACGGCGGGGCGACGATGCAATGAGCGGCAGGATCGATCCGGCGCTGCTCGCGAAGCTGGTCTGCCCGGTGACGCGCACGCCCCTGCGCTGGGATGCGGAACAGGGCGAATTGCTGTCCGAGGCGGCGGGGCTCGCCTTTCCGGTGCGCGACGGCGTCCCGGTGCTGGTCGTGCGGGAGGCGCGGTCCATAGCAGGGTGACGAACCCCCACCGGACCCTGTCTGTCCGCGACGGCCCTTTACGCGACCCCGTCCGTATCCAGCGCATAGCCCGCTGAACGCACCGTGCGGATGATGTCGTGATAGCGGCCGTCCGCATTGATCGCCTTGCGCAGGCGGCGGATATGCACGTCGACCGTGCGCAGTTCGATGTCGCTGTCCTGCCCCCATACGCTGTCCAGCAGCCGCTCGCGGGAGAAGACCCAGCCCGGATGCTCCAGGAAATGCTTGAGCAGGCGGAATTCCGTGGGGCCGAGCGGGATCACCTGGCCGCCGCGACGGACCTTGTGCCCCACCGTGTCCATCTCCACATCCGCGAAGGTCAGCGTCTCGCCCGCCAGCGCCGGGCGCACGCGCCGCAGCACCGCGCCGACGCGCGCCACCAGTTCGCGGGGCGAGAAGGGCTTGGTCACATAATCGTCCGCGCCCGTTTCCAGCCCGCGCACGCGATCCTCCTCCTCGCCGCGCGCGGTCAGCATGATGATCGGGACGTTGGCCGTGCCGTTCATGCGGCGCAGGCGGCGGCAGACCTCTATGCCCGACAGGCTTTCCACCATCCAGTCGAGCAGCACGATGTCGGGCACATTCTCCTGCGCCAGAAGCAGCGCTTCCTCTCCGTCGACCGTGTGCGCGACCTCGAAATCCTCGCGCTTGAAATGCCAGATGAGCAGTTCGGCCAGCGCCGCGTCATCCTCCACCAACAGCATCTTGGCCCGCGCCATGCTCAGCCCTCCGCCGCCGCGCCGCCGCGTTCGCGGTCGGGCAGGGTCTGGCCGGTGGCAGCATAATAGACCATCTCCGCCACATTGGTGGCATGGTCGCCGATCCGTTCGATATTCTTGGCGATGAACAGCAGATGTGCGCATTCGCTGATCGTCTTGGGATTTTCGACCATGAAGGTGACGAGCGTGCGGAAGACGCTGTTGTAGAAATCGTCGACCACCGTATCGCGCTCCACCACCGCGACGGCCAGGTCGGCATCCCGCGCGGCAAAGGCGTTCAGCGCATCCTGCACCATCTCGCCCGCGACCTGGCCCATGGAGGGAAGAAGCGCGATCGGCTCCTGCGTCCGCTGGTTGGCGGCGATCAGCGGCACGCGCTTGGCGATGTTCTTGGCATAATCGCCGATCCGCTCGACCACGCCGACGATCTTCAGCGCGGCGATCACGTCGCGCAGGTCGTTGGCCATCGGCGCGCGCAGGGCGATGATCTCGATGGCGAGCTTCTCGACCTCCGCCTCGATCGCGTCGATGCGCTTGTCCTCCGCCACGACCTCCGCCGCCAGCACCTTGTCATGGCGTTGCAGCGCGAGCATCGCCTTCTCAATGGCGGATTCAGCGCGACCGCCCATTTCCGCGATCAGACCGCGGAGCTTGTCCATTTCCTGGTCGAACGCCTTGATCGTATGTTCTGCCATGTCTTTCCTCCCCCGGATCAGCCGTAGCGTCCGGTGATGTAATCCTTTGTCCGTTCCTGACGGGGATTGGTGAAGATGTCCGACGTCACGCCATATTCGACCAGCTCGCCCAGATGGAAAAAGGCGGTCCGCTGCGACACGCGGGCGGCCTGCTGCATATTGTGGGTCACGATCACGATGGCGTAGCGGCCACGCAATTCGTGGATCAGCTCCTCGATCTTCGCCGTCGCGATGGGGTCCAGCGCCGAGCAGGGCTCGTCCATCAGGATCACTTCCGGTTCGACGGCGATGGCGCGGCCGATGCACAGGCGCTGCTGCTGCCCGCCGGAAAGCGCGGTGCCGCTGTCATGCAGCCGGTCCTTCACCTCGTCCCACAGGCCGGCGCGGCGCAGCGATTTCTCGACGATCACGTCCAGGTCCGCCTTCGCATGGGCCAGGCCATGGATGCGCGGGCCATAGGCGATATTTTCATAGATCGACTTGGGGAAGGGGTTGGGCTTCTGGAACACCATGCCGACGCGGGCGCGCAGTTGCACCACGTCCATGCTGGGGGCGTAGATATCCTCACCGTCCAGCGTGATCGTGCCTTCCACCCGCGCAGAGGCGACCGTATCGTTCATGCGATTGAGCGTCCGCAGAAAGGTCGACTTGCCGCAGCCCGACGGCCCGATGAAGGCCGTCACATTGTCCATGTCGACATCGATCGACACGCCCTTGATCGCCTGCTTATCGCCATAGAAGACCTTGACGTCGCGGGCCGTCATCTTGGTTTCGACCGCAGGGGTCAGCGTCTGTTGTTCATGCATCATGGCTGTCATCGCGGTCACCACCGCCTTTCGAACTTGTTGCGCAGGTAGATGGCGATGCCGTTCATCGCGAGCAGGAAGACCAGCAACACGATGATGGCTGCGGAGGTCTTTTCGACGAAGCCCTTGGACACTTCGTCCGACCAGAGGAAAATCTGCACCGGCAGCACGGTCGCCGGATCGGTGATCCCGCCCGGCGGCGTGGCGATGAAGGCGCGCATGCCGATCATCAGCAGCGGGGCGGTCTCGCCCAGCGCGCGGGCCATGCCGATGATGGTGCCGGTCAGGATGCCGGGCAGGGCCAGCGGCAGGACATGGTGGAACACCACCTGCACCGGGCTGGCGCCGATGCCCAGCGCCGCGTCGCGGATGCTGGGCGGCACCGACTTGATGGCGTTGCGGCCCGCGATGACGATGACCGGCATGGTCATCAGCGCCAGCGTCATGCCGCCGACCAGCGCCGCCGAACGCGGCAGGTGCAGGAAGTTCAGGAAGATCGACAGGCCCAGCAGGCCGAAGATGATGGAGGGAACGGCGGCCAGATTGTTGATCGACACTTCGATGATGTCGGTCAGCCAGTTCTTGCGCGCATATTCCTCCAGATAGACGGCCGTCGCCACGCCCACCGGGAAGCTCAGCGCCAGCGTCACCAGCATGGTCAGCAGCGATCCCTTGAACGCGCCCCAGATGCCGACCTGCGTCGGATCGGTGCCGTCGCTCGCGGTCAGGAATCCCCAGTTGATGCCGGTCGTCAGCACGCCCGCCTTGTCGAGCCGTGCCACCGCCGCTTCCGCCTCGGGCGAACCGTTGCTCTTGGCGGCAAGGTCGATGGCGGTGGCGGCGGGCAGCTTGATCGTCACGGTCTGGGCGAGGATCTTCGGATCGGCCTTGATCGCGTCGCGCAGCACGGTCCAGGCGGTGGGCGACACCCATTCCTCGGCATCCGCGCCCAGCGCTTTCTTCACCACCGCCCCCGTCACCATCGGCAGGTTCGCGTTGGCGAGCGCCTGATCCGTGATGGCATTGGGGTCGAGCAGCAGCGGGGAGGCGGGGAAGTCGACCTTCACCGCGATTTCCGTCCGGGTGAAGCCGCGCAGGCCGTTGCCCAGCATGCTGAACAACAGGAAGGCGAGGAACGCGGCGGAGAGCGCGACGGCGAGCAGGCCCGCCGCCTTGAAGCGGCGTTCCGATGCATAGCGACGGGCGATCCGCCTGCGCATCGCGTCCGACTTCCAGTCGGTGGGAAGGCGTTCGGCACTCATTATTCGTAAGCCTCGCGATATTTCTTCACGACCCGCAGGGCCACGATGTTGAGCAGCAGCGTCACGATGAACAGCACCAGCCCCAGCGCGAAGGCCGCCAGCGTCTTGGCGCTGTCGAATTCCTGGTCGCCGGTCAGAAGCTGGACGATCTGCGTCGTCACCGTCGTCACGCTGGCAAAGGGGTTCAAGGTCAGGTTGGCCGCCAGACCCGCCGCCATCACCACGATCATCGTCTCGCCGATGGCGCGGCTGACGGCCAGCAGCACGCCGCCGACCACGCCGGGCAGCGCCGCGGGGATCAGCACGCGGCGGATCGTCTCGCTGGTGGTGGCGCCCATGGCCAGGCTGCCGTCGCGCATCGACTGCGGCACGGCGGCGATGCTGTCGTCCGCCATGGAGGAGACGAAGGGAATGATCATCACGCCCATCACAAGTCCCGCCGCCAGCGCGCTTTCCGAAGAGGCGCCGTGGATGCCGATCATGACCGCGAAATCCCGCAGGGCCGGGGCGATGGTGAGCGCCGCGAAATAGCCGTAGACGACCGTCGGCACGCCCGCCAGCACCTCCAATATCGGCTTCATCCACTTGCGGAAGGTGGGGCTGGCATATTGGGTCAGGTAGATGGCGCTGATCAGGCCCAGCGGGATGGCGACGGCCATGGCGATGATCGCGCCGATGAAGATGGTCCCCCAGAATAGCGGCACCGCGCCGAAGGCGTCGTCATTGCCATAGCCGAGCGCGGCCGATTGCGGGCTCCATTTCGCGCCGAACAGGAAATCGACGGGGCTGACCATGGAGAAGAAGCGGAAGCTTTCCCACAGCAGCGACGCGACGATCCCCAGCGTCGTGATGATCGCCAGCAGCGATGCGATCAGCAGGGTCGCCATTACCAGCCGCTCGACCCGCGTGCGCGCCCGGAAATCCGGGCGCACGCGGGTGAAGGCATAGGCGCCCCCGGCAAAGGCCAGCACCAGCGCCAGCGCGGCGCCGGCAAAGCCATATTGGCCGATGGCGTGCTTATAGGGTTCGACCAGTCCCTGCGAGAGCGGATTGAACGCCCCCGCCTGCATCCCCGTGGCGATCGCCCGTGCCTCGCCCAATATGGCGGAGCGCGAGAAATCGTCGGCGGGCAGGCTCTGCGCCGCCGGACTGCCCAGCACGTCCTGCGTGACGAGGCCGGGCGCGACATTGGCCCAGATCGCCAGGAAGAGGCCGGCGGGCACCAGCGTCCAGAGCGCGACATACCAGCCGTGATAGCCCGGAAGGCTGTGCACGGCGTCGCGGCGGCCCGAAGCCCGCGCGGCGCTTTGCAGCCGCATCGCGCGGGCGCGGGCGCTGACCCAGGCGATGGCGCCCAGACCGGCGAGCAGCAGAAGGATTGCAGGACCTGTCATATCGCCTGTCTTATTTGAGCTGCGAACCGTCGAGCACGGCCAGCGACTTGACGGTCTCGGCGCTCGCCTTGCGCACGCCTTCCGGCGCCGCGACCATGCCGCGCTTGGTCAGCGCGCCGTTCGGGTCCCAGTTCGCGGCGAAGGTGTTGAGATAGGCCTGAAGGCCCGGAATGGCCTGCATATGCGCCTTCTTCACATAGATGAAGAGCGGACGCGCGCCGGGATATTGGCCGGTGGAGACGGTTTCGTAGGTCGCCTCGACGCCGTTGATGGAAACGTCCTTCAGCGTGTCCTTGTTTTCCTCCAGGAAGCTGTAGCCGAACACGCCGAGCGCATTGGGATTGGCGCCCAGCTTCTGGACGATCAGATTGTCGTTCTCGCCCGAATCCACATATTTGCCGTCCTCGCGGATGCGGGTGCAGGTGGCCTTGAACTCGTCCTCATTCTTCTTCTTGAGCGCTTCCATCGCCGGGTCGGTCTCGCAACCCTTGGTCAGGATCAGTTCGGCCAGCGAATCGCGGGTGCCGCTGGTGGACGGGGGGCCGAAGACGCTGATCGGCGTGGCGGGCAGGCTGGGGTCGACATCCTTCCAGCTCTGGGCCTTGTTCGGACCCTTGCCATAGGGATTGGCGGCCAGCGCCTCATAGACGATCTTCGGGGTCAGCTTCAGGCCCGGGCCGTTCTTCGATTCCGCGAAGGCCAGACCGTCTACGCCGATCTGGATTTCGATGATGTCCTTGACCCCATTCTTCCGGCAGTCCTCATATTCCGACTTCTTCATGCGGCGGGAGGCGTCGGCGATGTCGGGATGCTGGGCGCCGACGCCCGCGCAGAACAGCTTCATGCCCCCGCCGGTGCCGGTCGATTCGACGATGGGCGACTTCATGCCGGGATTGCCCTGGACGAACATCTCGGCAATCGCGGTGGCGAACGGATAGACGGTGGAGGAGCCGACCGCGCGGATCTGGTCGCGGGTGCCGCCGGCCCCGCCGCCGGACTGCTGGCCGCAGCCTGAGAGAGTGAGTGCCGCCGCGGCGGTCGCGGCCATCAGAGCGAAATGCTTCACCGGGTAATCTCCTTCGTCAAAGGCCGCGATTCGCTTCTCGCCGCCCCCCTCTGGGCACGCGCCGTAGCCGCGGTACGTCGCGCCTTTGTGACAATGGGATTGCACTTTTATGACATTGACGGCGGAAGCCCGGCCTGTCGCTGTCTTTTTTTGATCAAGCCTTTGCCGCGACGGCCTTTTCCTCGACGGCGAAGCGGGGCAGCAGGATGGAGATGGTGGTGCCCTTGCCCAGCACGCTGGCGATGTCCAGCCGGCCGCGATGCCGCTCCACGATATGCTTGACGATGGCCAGCCCCAGTCCCGTGCCGCCCACCGCCCGGCTGCGCCCCGAATCGACGCGGTAAAAGCGTTCGGTGAGGCGCGGCAGGTGATCGGGGCCGATGCCTTCGCCCTCATCCGCGACGGTCAGCCGCAACAGGCCGCTCGGCCCGTCGGAAAGGGACACGTGGATCGGCGTGCCCGCGCGGCCATATTTCACCGAATTTCCGATCAGATTATGGAGCAGTTGCGACAGTTGGGCGCGGTCGCCCTGCACGTCGGTCAGGCCGGGCGCGATCTCCATCTCCACCTCCCGCCCCCGATCGCCATGGCTGGTGCGGAACACGCCCACCACCTCGGCCACCAGGCCGGACAGGTCGACCGCGCTGTCGGGCAGGCGATATTTCTCCGCCTCTATGCGGGAAAGGGAGATGAGGTCGTCGATCAGACGCTGCATCCGCCGCGCCTCGCCGTCCATGATCCTCAGGAAGCGCTGCCGCGTTTCGTCGTCCTTGCCCAGATCGGGGTCGGCCAGCGTCTCGATGAAGCCCAATATGCCGGCCAGCGGCGTGCGCAGTTCATGGCTTGCATTGGCGACGAAATCGACGCGCATCTTCTCCGCCGCGTGGGCGCCGCTATGGTCGGCCAGATGGACCAGCCGCCGGACATGGCCGTCCTCCCCCACCGGCGCGATCCGCATCTGCCAGCGCTGGTCGCGGGTGCCCAGGCCCACCAGCTCGATCATGACCGGTTCGGCCAGCGGCGCCTGGCTGGCGAGCCGTTCGGCGGCGGCGGGATGGCGGATGGCGATGCGGGCGTCCTCTCCCTCGATATGCGCGCCCAGCAGCCGCTGCGCCGCCCGGTTGGCGGCGATGATGCGGCCCCGCTCGATCAGCATCAGCGGGTCGGCTATGCCCTCCAGCAGGCCGCGCGCATCGGGATGGGCGATGATGTCGGGAACCTCCGCCGGCAGCGGCGACACGGCCGGTTCCGGACGGTCCGGACTGGCCGCGCAGATGACGAGCACCAGCAGCGTCGCCAGCACCGGCAGGAGGATGTCGAGCGGCCCCGCGCCCATCATCAACGCGCCCCCGGTGCCGAGCAGCAGAACGGCCAGCGAGGCGGTGATCTGGGAGGCGGTCAGGCGATTCATGGTTACCATGCTGGAAATTTGACGCATTTGCTGCAAAGAGGGCCGCAGTAGCCGGCAATTTTTACAGTTTGGCAAGCGCGATAGCGGATCAGGATGACATGAGCGAGCCGTTGCCCCCCCAGAAGGAAGCCGAGTCGCAGGACGACGGCCTTGCCGCGCCGTCGCGCCGCCAGTTGCTGATGGGCGGCGCCGTCGCGGCCTCCGCGATCATATCCATCCGGCCGGCGCTGGCGAACACGGCCGCGTCGGTGCTCAACTGCACGATACCCGTTCCCGACCAGGGCCGGGCCGGCAATTATATCGCGCCCAACGGGCAGGTGGTGCCGGCGGGAACGCAGGGCGCCTTCCCCGCCGGCAAGAACTTCAGCGGGGAACAGGTCCGGCAGGCGCTGCGCGGCGGCCGGCTGCCGGGCGCCAGCTATGAGCAGAACCAGGCCTATCTCAACTATATCCGGCGGCTTCAGTCGGGGACGAGCGGCTTCACCTGCTACGCATCGCTGCAAATGCCCCGCTGAGCCGAGGGCTTTATTTCCACCCGAACTTATACGGTTTGCCAGCGTTGACGGCGTCGAGCCTTCGACGATCCGGTCAGGCGCAGCAAGGGCGACCCCATGTTCCATACACCCCATTGGGTGAAACAAGATTGTTCGGTCGCGATCTACCTCTATGAACCCGGCGATGGCGGGCTGGATCGGGTGGCGATCCTGCTCGCCAACCATCTGCGGCTGCGCGGCGTGGACGTGGAACTGTGGATGACGCGGACGGACGGCCCGGTGGCGGGCCTTATCCATCCCGCCGTGCCGGTCCGCCGCGTACCGGCGCCGCCCTTCTCCCGGCGGCTGTCGATGATCGCGCAATTCCCGGCGCTGGCCGCCATGGTGCGGCGGTTCCGCCCGGATATTCTCTATTCCGCGGGCAATCAGAGCAACATGCTGTGCGCGCTGGCGGCGCTGGGCACGGCGACGCGGGCGGTCGGCCGGATTTCCAACCCGATCATCCGGCCCGGCCAGCGCGGCCTGTCCGCCTGGATCAGGCGTAGCCGTTTCCGCGCCATCGCCCGGACCAGCGCCATGACCATCGTGATGGGCGAGGCGGACCGGATGACGCTGACGCAGGCCGGGCCGCTCGCGGGCCGGCAGGTGACGCTGCTGCCGCGCCCGACGGTCACGCCGCTGCTGGAACGGCTGCGGCGGCAGCGCGCCGCCAGAGCCGGCGGCGGCCCATGGCATTTCCTGATGGTCGGGCGGCTGGTCGAGCAGAAGGACCAGGCGACGGCGCTTCTGGCGCTCGCCCGGCTGAAGCATCTCGACTGGCGCCTGAAGATCGTCGGGCAGGGGCCGCTGCGCCGCGATCTGGAGGCGCTTTGCACGCGGCTCGGCATCGCCGGGCGGGTCGAATTTCCGGGCTTCGTCGGCGATCCGGCGGAACTGGCTGCCCTGATGGCGGATGCCGATCTGCTGCTGCAACCCTCGCGCTGGGAAGGGCTGGTCGCGACCCTCATCGAAGCGCTCGGTTGCGGCACGGGGGTCGTCGCGACCGATTCGACGCCGAATATCCGCCCGGTGCTCGCCGCGGCGGGCCAGCATGCGCCGGTGCCGGTGGGCGACGCCGATGCCTTTGCCGATGCGATCCTCTGGGCGCTCGACCATCCCGCGCCGGCTGCGCGCCTGGCGGAGGCGGTGAAGGAACATGGCGTCGAAAGCGCGCTCGACGCCTATTTGCGGGCCTTTGTCCGGCTGGCGCGATCCGGCGGCATGCGGTGGCGGGGCGTCGCGCAAAATAGCCTGTCGCGTTAGGCACTTGGCTACCCCTTTGTCTTAAGGATGGCGCGACATTCCCATCCAAAGGCCAGGTTTCGCGATCATGCCAGCCCGCTATTGCCAGGACAGCCCGGACGCCATCGCATCCTGCGTGCTGGAGGATATGGTGCTGCTCTACCACCGGCCGTCGGGACAGACCCATATGGCGATCGCCCCGGTGCCGGAGATCCTGGCGGCGCTGGATGACGGCGCGGCGCTTACGGCGGGCGAGGTGTTAGGGCAGCTGGCCCAGCTTTACGATCTGGGCGAGCCGGAGGAGGCCCTGCCGCTGGTGGAGGCGCATCTGGCCGAACTGGCCGCCCTTGGGCTGGTCCGCATCGCGTGAACCATGCCCTGACCCTGAAGATCGGTCCGGCGACCTTCCGCATCGGATCGGCCTGGCGCCAGCCGGTGGACGCGCTGGCGCGGCTCTACGCCGATTATCCCATGCCGGCGGGCGCGATAGCCGATTTCACCGTGCGGCTGGAGCCTGCGGGGCCGTTCCGGCGCTGGTTCCGGCCCTCCATCTTCATCACCGGCGATCATGGGCTGGCCGACGCCGCGCCGATGAGCCTTGCCCACGGGCTGCTGGCGGCGGAAATGGGGATGAACCTGCAAATGGCGCTCGGCTGGCGGCGGCACCTGCTGCTCCATGCCTCCAGCGTCGAAAAGGACGGGCGGGCGCTGGTGATGACCGGCGAGTCCGGTTCCGGCAAGTCGACGCTGGCCGCGCAACTGGGGGAACGGGGCTGGCGGCTGATGGGCGACGAGTTCGCGCTGCTCGACCTGGAAACGGGGGCGATCTTTCCCTTTCCGCGCCTCGTCTCCCTCAAGAACCGCGCCATCGACGTCATCGCGGCGGAAGCCCCGGCGGAGCGCATGGGGCCGCTGCTCGCCGGCACGGCCAAGGGGGACATTCGCCACCTGATCCCGCGCAACGACGCGATCGGGCGGATGGCGGAGGGCGCGCCGCCCGCGCTGCTGCTGTTCCCGCGTTTCGGCCATGAAGCGGACGTGCGCCCGGTCGGCCAGGGGGAGGTCTTCATGCGGCTGACCCAGGCATCGACCAACTATGTCGCCCTGGGCGAAGCGGGCTTCGCGGCGTTGAGCGGTTTCGTCGGGAATGTCCCCGCGCGCGCCATCGACTTTCCATCGGGCGACGAGGCCATCGCCCTTGTCGAGCGGCTCTGGGAGGAACTGGCATGAGCGCCCGGCTGCTGGTGCGCGCCTTGCGCGACCCTGACGAGGTGGCGGCGCTGGATGCGGACGGGTGGAACGCCCTCATCGCCATGGCGAGGGCGGAGCGGCTGATCGGCACGCTCGCCCTGCGGATGGGGGAGCGGCCCGTGCCCCCGGCGGTGGGCGCGATATTGGCGGACGCCCGGCTGGATGCGGCGCGCGAAGCCCTGCAGGCCCTGTGGGAGGCGGATCGCGCGGCAGAGGCGCTTGCCGGCCTGGACGTGCCGGTCGTGCTGCTCAAGGGCACGGCCTATGCGGCGGCGGGGCTGCGCGCCGGGCAGGGGCGCTTCATCGGCGATCTCGACATATTGGTGCCGCGCGATGCGATGGATCGGGTGGAACGGGCGCTGATCGGCGCGGGATGGGAATGGGTCAAGGACGACCCTTATGACGACGCCTATTACCGGCGATGGATGCATGAGCTGCCGCCGATGATCCATGCGGCGCGGGACCGCATGATCGACGTGCATCACACCGTCCTGCCGCTGACGGCGCGGCAGACGCCGGACGCGGCGGCGATGATCGCGCAGGCGGTTCCCCTCACCAACGAATTATCCATGCTCTCGCCCGAGGACCGGCTCTGCCACGCGGCGGCGCATCTGCTGGCCGACGGCGATCTGGCCGGGGGGCTTCGCAACCTCTGGGACATATATTGCCTGCTCGATGGCGTCGACGGGACGGCGCTGGAGGCGCGGGCGGCGCACCATGGCCTGCTGCCCCATGTGCGGCAGGCGCGGCGGCTCGCCATGGCGCTCTATGGCGAAGGGAGGGACGAAGGGGCGCGGCTCACGCTCCGCGACCGGATCGTCAAGGCCCGGCTGCTGGCGCGCGACGGGTGGGGACGGGAACGGCGCGGGCTGCTGCGTTTCGCCTTCTACCTGCGCTCCCACTGGCTCAGAATGCCGCCCGCCATGCTGGCGCGGCACCTGTTCACCAAATGGCGCAAGGGGCATCGGCCTGTTTAGGAAGGGGCGCCAGCCAAGGTTTTTGCGTCTGCACGGAAATGCCCTATATTGCCCCTTCGATGCCAGGACTCAGGACACGCATGAAATCCAATTTCTTCCGGGGCGCCGTCGCCCTTGGCGCGCTCGCGCTCATCCCTGCCACCACCGCGGCGCTCGCCGATGGGGAGGCAAGCAGCTACAAGGCGCTCGACGAGTTCATGGACGTGTTCCAGAAGGTCCGCAGCGACTATGTCGAGAAGGTCGACGACGAAAAGCTGATCAAGGGCGCCATCGACGGCATGCTCGCCAGCCTGGACCCGCATTCGAGCTTCCTCGACGCCCGCGATTTCCAGAATCTCCGCACCCAGACGGAGGGCAGCTATGGCGGCCTTGGCCTTTCCGTCACGCAGGAGGACGGCGCGGTGAAGGTGATCGCGCCGACGCAGGATACCCCGGCCTGGCGCGCGGGGATCAAGGCGGGCGACTATATCACCCATCTCGACGGGCAGCTCATCTATGGCGGCACGCTGGACGAGGCGGTCGACAAGATGCGCGGCGCGCCGGGCACGCAGATCAAGCTGACCATCGTCCGCCCCGGCCGCGACAAGCCGATCGACCTCACCCTGACGCGTGAGATCATCCAGTTGAAGCCGGTGAAGTGGGAGGTGAAGAACGGCATCGGCGTGATCAACATCGTCAGCTTCTCGGCCAATACCGGCGCCGACGTGCGCCAGGCGATCCGCAGCATCGACAAGTCGCTGGGCCGCAAGCCCACCGGCTATATCCTCGACCTGCGGTCCAACCCGGGCGGGCTGCTGGACGAAGCCGTGTCGGTCAGCGACACCTTCCTGGAACGCGGCGAGATCGTGTCGCAGCGCGGCCGCAACAAGGGCGATGTCGAGCGCTATTATGCCAAGCCCGGCGACGATGCGAGGGGTCTGCCGGTGATCGTGCTGGTGGACGCGGGCTCCGCCTCCGCATCGGAAATCGTCGCGGGCGCGCTGCAGGACCAGCATCGCGCGCTGGTGATGGGGGAACGCAGCTTCGGCAAGGGCAGCGTCCAGACCATGCTGCCGCTCAGCAACACCACGGCGCTCAAGCTGACGACGGCGCGCTATTACACGCCGTCGGGCCGCTCCGTGCAGGAAGGCGGGATCGAACCCGATGTCAGGGTGCCGCAGCTTAGCGACCCCGATTACAAAAATCGTCCGAAATTCCGGGAAAGCGACCTGCGCCGGCACCTGATCAACGAGATCAAGACCGACAATGCGGCGCTGGAAGAGGACAGCAAGGACGATCCTCGCTTCGCCGCCACGGCGGAGGAGCTGAAGAAGAAGGGGATCGAGGATTTCCAGCTCGACTATGCGCTGAAGACCATAGCGCGCCTGGCGGCAAAGCCGGGCGGGGCGGTGGCTCAGGCCGCTCCCGTCCGCAAGCCGGCGACGCATTGATCGTTGCGGATCGACGTGCCGCGCCTGGCGGGCGGGGACCAGTTCGGGACTTGCCGGATTGCGTTGGACGGGAAGCGGACACCCGCTTTATCCCTCTCCCTTGAGGTAGGGGGCTGCGCAGACTTGGCAGCTCGCTGCCTGGTCGCAGCTGGGTGAGGGGATCGCGCGGCCCTCAGGCCGGCTCCCTTCACCCCGCAAGTTCAGCATGACGAAAGCCACGTGACGGTTTAAGCGAGCGACATGAAATCTTTGCCCCTCGCCCGCGCCCTGGCGCTGATCGTCCCGCTGGTCATGCTGGGCGGCGCCTATGCCTTCCAGTTCCTCGGTGGCCTGCACCCGTGCGAAATGTGCTGGTGGCAGCGTTATGCGCATATGGCGGCCATTCCGCTGGCGCTGATCGCCTATGCGCTGCGCGGCAAGGCCTGCGTGAGCGCGCTGTTCACCGGACTCGCCGGCCTTGCCATTGGCCTCAGTGGCGGCATCGGCCTGTTCCATGCGGGCGTCGAATATGGCTGGTGGCAGGGGCTCACCGCCTGCTCGACCAGCCCGGCCGGCGGCAATCCGGCGGACATCCTCAACCAGATCATGGCGACGCCGATTACCCGCTGCGACGTCGCGCCGTGGAGCCTGTTCGGCATTTCCATGGCAGGCTATAACGGCCTCTTGTCGGGCGTGGCCGCGCTCCTCATCTTGGCGCTGCTGATCGGAAAAGGAAGCAAGGCATGAGCGCAAAGGACTTCCCACGCCCCGGCCGCCGCGTGACCGGGGCGGAGCGCGCCTCCATGCTGCGCGTCGATCAGGCGGGAGAGTTCGGTGCGACCCGCATCTATGCCGGGCAGCTTGCCGTCATGGGCGACCGCCATCCTGATTCCCGCGTCATCGCCGGCATGGCGGCGCAGGAGGAACGGCACCGCAAGCATTTCGACGCGATGATCGCCCGCCGGGGCGTGCGTCCGACGGCGCTGCAGCCGATCTGGAACGTGGCGGGTTTCGCCCTGGGCGCGGTGACGGCGGCGATCGGGCCGCGCGCCGCCATGGCGTGCACCGCCGCGATCGAGACCGAAATCGACCGGCACTATGCCGAGCAGCTCGAGCAATTGGGTCAGGACGATCCGGAACTCTCCACCGTCATCGCGGATTTTCAGGCGGAGGAAGTGGAGCATCGCGACGCCGCCATCGCCCATGGCGCGGAGGAAGCTCCGGTCTATCCCTTATTGTCGGGCGTCATCAGATTGGGCTGTCGTGCCGCCATCGCCCTGTCGAAGCGTATCTGAGGAGAAGCATGATGAAGACCCGCCTGATCGCCGCCATGCTTGCGCTGGGCGCTGCCTTCCCGGCCATGGCGCAACAGGGGCCCAGCGTTCCGCAGGACCAGCCCACCGCCGCGCAGGCGGGGTCGGAACGCGTCAATCTGGTCATCGTCTATGGCGACGATCCCTGCCCGCAGAGCCAGGGCAGCGACATCGTCGTCTGCGCCCGCAAGGGCGAGGAGGAGCGCTACCGCATTCCCGAGCCGTTGCGCGGCGATCCGAACCAGCCCAGCCATCAGGCATGGGGCGAACGGGTGAAGTCGATGGAATATGTCGGGCGCAGCGGCACCGAAAGCTGCTCGCCGGTGGGCGGCGGCGGGGCCACCGGCTGCTTCGCGCAACTGGCGCGCCTTGCCAAGGCGGAGCGGCAGGCCGCGGACAATGCGAGCTGGAAGGATCTGGTCGAGGCGGAGCGGACCCGGCGCCTTTCCACCATCGACGCGGAAAGCAAGGCGATCGAGGCGCAGGCCGTGGCGGAGGAAAAGGCCCGGGCCGCCCAGCAACAGCAGCCGGCTCCGGCGCAGGGACCGCAACAGGGAACGCCGCCGCAGCAGTGACGGCATTTGCCGCGGCGCGGCGTCTGGAAGAAGGCTGCCGGAAACCGGGCAATCCGGCCGGCGGGACAGGGGACGAACAAGGATTATGGATCGATGCGTCTCCTCACTGCCCTTTCCCTCGCCGCCGTTGCGCTGGCTCCCCTGACTTTCGGCGGCGCGGCCCATGCCGAGCCGCCGCAGAAAATCTTCAACCTGATCGTCTATGGCGACGATCCTTGCCCAAAGGGCGAGGGCGACGAGATCATCGTCTGCGCCCGCAAGCCCGAATCCGAACGCTATCGCATTCCCAAGAAGTTGCGCGAAAAGCCTGAACCGGCGGGCGGCCCCGGCTGGGGCAGCCAGGTCGCGACCATGGAGCAGGTGCAGCGGCAGACCCTGCCGGGCAGTTGCTCCGCCATCGGCAGCAACGGCTTCACCGGCTGCACCGCCAAGGCGCTGGAGCAATGGTTCGCGGAGCGGCGGATGCAGGAATCCAGGGGCGAGCCTTGAGCGCGCGCCATCTGCTCTAAGCTTTTGTTTTGTCGCATTTTCCGAGGAAAATGCTCTAAGCGACATAGATGAATCCGAGACTCGCCGGACTAAGTGATCCAGGTGGTAATCGGATACCCATTTTATCCCTCTCCCTCGAGGGAGAGGGCTGCGCAGACTTGGCAGCTTGCTGCCTAGTCGTAGCTGGGTGAGGGGGTTGCGACCCAACGGATCGCGCGGACCACGGTCCCGCTCCCCTCTTATCCAAACCGCCCATGCTCCTTCGTCGAAGGCCTCCCATCCTTCTCCCTCAAGGAAGAAGGAAGGTCTTAACTGCCCATTTCCCGACATTCCGAATTTGTCCACGCGGCCCAAAAGCCGGACGGCCTTCGGCTATTTGAAGCTCGCGATGCATTCGATCTCCAGCGGCGCGCCCATCGCCAGCCCGTCCGCGCCGAACGCGCTTCGGGCGGGCAGCCGCTTGCCCTGGAAATAGCTGACATAGGTGCCGTTGAATCGTGGCCAATCCGCCATGTCGTCCAGCATCACCGTGCATTTGACGACATGGCCGAAGTCGAGGCCATTGTCCTTCAGGATCTTGCCGATGGAATCCATGGAATTGCGGACCGCGGCATCGAAGCCCTCCTTATGAGGGTCCATGCCATCCGGCACCCGGCCGATCTGGCCGGAAAGATACAGGGTATCGCCTGCCCGCACGGCAGGGGAGAAGGGAGGCTGCTGCGCGGCCAGCGGCGTGGCGCCAACAGCCAGGACCAGGGCGAACCATTTCTTCATATGCCTATTTCCCCGATGCAAAAAGGGCCGGTCCTTTGGCGGACCGGCCCTTCCTTCGTGACGCGTCAGAATTTGAAGTCGAGCCGGGCGTAATAATAGCCGCCCGACGTGCTGTAGGGTCCGTGGCCATAATAGCTGTTATAGGCCCCGGCGCCGTTGATATAGGGCGAGACGCCTGCGCCCGGCGTGACGCCTTGCATCAGCGCGGGCACTTCCGGCCGCTTGTTGAACAGGTTGTTCGCACCCACAGAGAAGGTGACGGCATCGGTGAAGTCGTAGCTTGCCTCCAGATCGGTGAGCGCCGTCGCCTTGACCACGCCGTTGAAGTAGAGCTGGTTGGCGTTGATCCCGTTGACGATGGCGCCGTCCGCGATCAGGAAGCCGCCATTGGGGATGAAGCCGCCGCCGGGCGTGAAGGCCGGGCGGACCAGCACGCTGGTCTTGCCGTAAAAGGTCTCACGCAGGTTGAGCGCGAACTTCCCGCTCTTGAACAATGCGCCGGCCACGATCTTGTAGTCGGGGTTGGAACGCTCGATATTGCTTTCCGACGCCGCGTTGAAGATCGGGTAGCCGACCTTGTTGTCGGTGATCTTCGTCTTGTTGTAGTTCGCCGTCAGCGACAGGTTCAGCGTGCCGAAGTCGAGCGCCACCGGATAGGCGGCCGAGAAGTCGATGCCCCAGGTGCGGGTGTCGATGCCGTTGGTGAAGCTCGACACGCCGATGGTGCCGTTGGTGAACAGGGCGCTGTCCAGGACGATGCCGGCGGCGTTCAGCGCGTTCAGGATGTCGGCGCCGCCCGGCTGCGGCACGCCGTTCAGGACGGCGTTGCGCGCCGCTGTGCCGGTGATGCGGTCCTTGATCTTGATGATATAGCCGTCGACCGTGATGGCCAGCTTCGGCACCGGCCGCAGCACGACGCCGGCCGAGAAGTTCTTCGACTTTTCAGGCTTCAGCGAGTTGAAGCCCAGCAGCGCGGCGGCAGGCGTGCCGGCGGGAAGCTGCGCGACGGCGCTGGTCGGACCGACGTTGATGGTCGAATATTTCTGTTCCGCCAGCGTCGGCGCGCGGAAGCCGGTGCTGACCGTGCCGCGAATCGCGAAGGCGGGGCTGAAGTCGTAGCGCGTGGTGATCTTGCCGATGGTGGTGTCGCCGAAGTCGGTATAATCCTCGTAACGGCCGGCAAGGTCGACGGACCAGTTTTCAACCGGCTCCGCGATCAGGTTGATGTAGCCCGCCCGCGAACTGCGGCGGAACTTGCCCGCATCGGTCGCCTTGTATCCGGGGAAGGACTGAACGCCCGTCTTGTAGGTCGAGTAATAATCGCCCGCGACGATCTCATAGGTGTCGCGGCGATATTCGCCGCCGAACGCCAGGGTCAGCGGCCCCGCCATGCCGGCGTCGAATTCCTTGCGGATGTCGGCGGTGACGGTGGTCTGGCTCAGGCGGAAGCCGCCGTCATAGGCCTTGTCAACCGTATTGGGCCTGCCGATGCCCTGCAGGGAGGCGGCATAGCTTTCCTGCCAGACTTCGCGATGGGCCGACGCTTCGGTCCAGATGTCGTCCTTCTGATAGCCGTAGGTCGTGCTGATGTCGTAATTCCAGTCGCCGCCGAAATCGCCCTTGGCGCCGACCGTGAAGCTATATTCATCCTCGATCACATGCTGGAGCGGCACCATGCCCCAGGTGCCGGTGTCGCCATAGCAGATATTGGGATTATATGCCGCGGGCGTGATGCTGCCGCCCAGATTGCCGGTTTCGTAGCAGATGCGCTTGGGATGGCGGTAGCCCTGCTTGGCATAGCCGATGCGGCGGGCATAATCGCCGAAGCTGTAGAGTTCGATGCCGCCGAAATCATAGCCCATATTGTAGAAGGCTTCGGTCAGATAGGTCTTGGGCTGGCCGCCGTTGATGCCCGACAGCGCGTCGCCGGCCAGGTTCGACCATTGGGCGGGCGTGTTGGGCTGAAGCGTGCCGTCCGGCCTGGTGATCTGGACCTGCCCGGTGCCCACCGTGGTGTAATCCTGGCGGCGGTGGAACAGGCTCAGGTTGAAGAAGCCGTCCTCGCCCAGCTTGAAGCCCATATTGCCGGAGGCGGAGAACAATTCGCCTTCGCTGTCATAATATTGGCCGCCCGTGACCTTGAAGCTGCCGCCTTCATTATTGTCCTTCAGGATGAAGTTGATGACGCCCGCGATGGCATCCGTGCCATAGACGGCGGCCGCGCCTTCCTGGAACACTTCGACGCGGGCGATGGCGTCCGGCGGGATCAGGTCGATGCTGGGCGCCGCCGAACCCTGGAAGGCGCCGGAGATCACCTGGAGGATGCCGTTGCCGTGGCGGCGCTTGCCGTTGACCAGCACCAGCGTGTGGTTCGGGCTAAGGCCGCGCAGACGGGCGGAGAGGGAGAAGCTGGAAAGGTCGGTGCCCTGCGTCTGGGCGGTGAAGCTCGGGACGATCTGGGTCAGAACCTGGTTGAGGTTCGGCTGGCCGACATGGCTGATCGCCTCCTGGCTCAGCACCTGGATCGGCGCGGCGCTTTCGGCCGCCTGCATGCCGACGGCGCGGGTGCCGGTAACGATGATGGCGGCGCCATCATCAGCTTGCGCGGTCTGCGCCTCCTGCGCCATCGCACAGGCCGACCAGGACGAGGCCAGCACCAATGAAAGGCGAAGAGCGGATAATCTTGTCATCTATGCCCCCTGTTTTGCATTTATCCATGACAGGGGGATCAACGAACTTTTAGGATGAAACCTCTACCGCATCGCACAAAATAATAGAAAAATTAAATATTTCTTCTTTATTTCTAGGAGGAAAATCAGACAGATTGCGACGTCATGAGGCAGAATGGCAATTGATTAGGGTGCATGTGGCGCGCCGCATTTTGCAAGCAGCGCATATGGCGGATTTTTGACGGAAGTTCGTTTCAGGAAAACCTTGCCCCTGTTCGTCATGCCGAACCTATCGATATGAGGAGTGGACAGGGGGAGCAGGGGATCAGCTCGCCATCGCCGCTTCGATCAGCGCGCGGCCTTCCCTGCTGGCCCAATCCATCGCGCCGACCACCCGGACCATTTCCTTGCCCTGCGCATCATAGATGACGGTCGTCGGCAGCATGCCGGTGTTGTAGTGGAAGCCGAACTGGTTTTCCGGGTCGATCCAGCCCTTCAGATGCGGCAACGGATGCTTTTCGAAAAAGGGCTTGATCACCGTCTCCCCCTGGCTGTCCTGGGAGATGGTGAGGACGGCGAGCCCCCTCCTGCCATAATCCGCCGCCACGGCATCCAGCGTCGGCATTTCCGCCACGCAGGGCGCGCACCAGGTCGCCCAGAGGTTGACCAGCACCGGCTTGCCCGCGAAATCCTTGAGGCTGGCATCGCTGCCGTCCGGATTCTGGAAGGTGAAATCGGGGGCAGGGGTTCCGGCCTTCGACCTGTCGAGCGTGTAGCTGAACGCGCCTTTCCCGCTTTGCGTCGGTCCCGTCGCCTCGCCGCTGGTGGCGTTCGGGCCTTGCCCGGCGGGCGGGGATTGCTTATCGCACGCGCCAAGGCCGGCCAGCAGGAGCAGTGTCATTACGCAGCGTAAGGATGATCGCACGGGGAAAAGCTCCAACAGCATGTGGGGCGGACGCTTCGCGGCCGGTCCGGCTTCGGTCATGCGGGAGATAAATGCGTCGATCCCGTTCGACAAGCGCCTGTGGAAGCAGGACATCGCCGGGTCGAAGGCGCATGTCGCGATGCTCGCCAAACAGGGCATCGTCGACGGAGAGGACGCGCAGGCGATCACCGAGGGGCTGAACCGCATCGCCGCCGAATATGAAGCCGACGGCGTGCCGGTCGATCTGGACCTGGAAGACATCCACATGGTCACGGAGTCGCGGCTGGCCGAACTGATCGGTCCGGCGGCGGGACGGCTGCACACGGCGCGCTCGCGCAACGATCAGGTGGCGACCGATTTCCGCCTCTGGGTGCGCGACGCCATCGATGAGGTGGAGGCGGGCCTGCAGGGCCTGTCCGCCATGCTGCTCACCCGCGCAGAGGAGCATGCCGATGCGGTGATGCCCGGCTTCACCCATCTCCAGTCCGCGCAGCCGGTGACGCTCGGTCATCACCTGATGGCCTATCATGAGATGGTCCGCCGCGACCGCAGCCGCTTCGCCGACGCCCGCGCCCGCCTCAACGAATGCCCGCTGGGCGCGGCGGCGCTGGCCGGAACCGGCTTCCCCATCGACCGCCACGCCACGGCGGCGGCGCTCGGTTTCGCCAAGCCGACCGACAACAGCCTCGACAGCGTGTCGGACCGCGACTTCGCGCTCGATTACCTCATGGCCGCGACCCAGTGCAGCCTGCACCTCTCGCGGCTGGCCGAGGAATTCATCATCTGGGCGAGCCAGCCCTTCGGCTTCGTCAAGCTGCCCGACGCCTATTCGACGGGCAGCTCGATCATGCCGCAGAAGCGCAATCCCGACGCCGCCGAACTGGTGCGCGGCCATGCCGGGCGGATCATGGGCTGCATGAATGCGCTCTGCGTCACGATGAAGGGCCTGCCGCTCGCCTATTCGAAGGACATGCAGGACGATAAGCCGCCGGTGTTCGAGGCGCATGACCTGCTGGGCCTGTCCATCGCGGCGATGACCGGCATGATCGAGACGGTGACGTTCCGCACCGACCGGATGCGCGGCCTGGCGGAAAGCGGCTTCGCCACCGCGACCGACCTCGCCGACTGGCTGGTGCGGGAGGGCGACATTCCCTTCCGCGAGGCGCATCATATCACGGGCCGCGCGGTCGCGGCGGCGGAGGCGGCGGGCGTGCAGCTTGCCGATCTGCCGCTGGAAACGCTCAAGGCCATTGATGCGCGGATCGATGAGCGTATCTATGCGGTGCTGACGGTCGACGCCTCGGTCGCCAGCCGCAGGAGCCATGGCGGCACCGCGCCCGATCAGGTGCGCGCGCGGATCGCTGAGGCCCGGAACGACGCGAAAGGGCAGAAGAAGTGATGACGGCACGGATCGCCAAGGGAGTTGCGCTGGCGGCGCTTGCGCTGGCCTTGGCGTCCTGCGGCGGTCGCCAGCCGCTGAAGCCGGTGCAGGGGCAGCGCCTGCCCGCCGTGCCGGTGGGGGCGGCGACGGCGCCCACCGCCGCGCAGCTCACCACGCCCACGATCCAGGCGCGGCCGGAACGGAATGTCGAACTGCTGACCCAATCGAAGGTGCGCGGCGACGACCCGTTCGACCTGCCGCCCGAAAGCGACCCCCGCTGATTTTGGCGATAAGATTTCTAGGATAGACTGACTTGGACCATTTTACCTATGTCGACGGCGCGATGCTGGTGGAGCAGGTGCCGATGGCGGAGATCGCCGCGCAGGTCGGCACGCCCGTCTACATCTATTCGACCGCGACCCTGACCCGCCATGTCGGCGTGTTCCGCGAAGGACTGTCGCAGCTCCATGATCCGCTGATCGCCTTCGCGGTGAAAGCCAATCCCAACGCCGCCGTGCTGGCGACGCTGGCGAAGCTGGGCCTCGGCGCCGACGTCGTGTCCGTGGGCGAGCTGCTGCGCGCCATGGCGGCGGGCATTCCGGCGGACCGCATCGTCTTTTCGGGCGTCGGCAAGACGGCCGACGAAATGCGCATCGCGCTGGAAAAGGGCATCTACCAGTTCAATCTGGAAAGTGAGCCCGAAGCGGAAATGCTCTCCGAAGTGGCCCTGTCGATGGGGAAGAGGGCGCCGGTCGCCTATCGCATCAACCCCGATGTCGACGCGGGAACCCATGCCAAGATCTCGACCGGCAAGTCGGAAAACAAGTTCGGCATCCCCTATGACCGGGCGCTGGCCAGCTATGCCGCGGCGCGCGGCCTCCCCGGCCTCGACGTGCAGGGCGTGGCGGTGCATATCGGCAGCCAGCTCACCGATCTCGCGCCCCTGGAAGCCGCCTTCGCCAAGGTCGGCGCGCTGATCGAAAGGCTGCGCGGCGAAGGCCATGACATCCGCACCGCCGATCTCGGCGGCGGGCTGGGCGTGCCCTATGATCCCTCGCAGCCGCTGCCGCCCAGCCCCGCCGACTATGGCGCGATGGTGACGCGGGTGACGCAGGGCTGGAACGTCCGCCTGATGTTCGAGCCGGGCCGCCTGATCGTCGGCAATGCGGGCGTGCTGCTGTCGCAGGTGGTGCGGGTGAAGCAGGGCGCGCAGGCCCCCTTCGTGATCGTCGACGCGGCGATGAACGACCTGTTGCGGCCCAGCCTCTACGATGCCTGGCACGACATCCGCGCCGTGCAACCGAAGGGCGAGCGCGCCGCCGCCAATGTGGTGGGCCCGGTGTGCGAGACGGGCGACACCTTCGCCATGCACCGCGACATGGATGTGGTGGGGGCGGGCGATCTGGTCGCCTTCATGACCGCCGGGGCCTATGGCGCGACCATGGCGAGCACCTATAACAGCCGCGCGCTGACGCCCGAAGTGCTGGTGTCGGGCGACAAATGGGCCGTTGTCCGCGCCCGTCCGCCGGTAGAGGCGCTGATCGAGGGGGACAGCATTCCGGCCTGGGTAGCGTCGATGGATGTGCAGGACTGATGCACAGCCTGCCCGTTTTCCTGCGGTTGCAAGGGCGGGCCGTCATCCTGACCGGCGAAGGGGAGGCGGCGGACGCCAAGCGGCGCCTGCTCGAACGGGCGGGCGCGCGGATCGTGGGCGAGGCGGCTGAGGCCACGCTCGCCATCGTGTCGGATGGCGATGCGGCGACCGTGCAGCGGCTCCGGGCCCGGGGCATATTGGTGAACGCGACCGACAGGCCGGAACTTTGCGACTTCACCCTGCCCGCCATTGTCGACCGGGGGCCGGTGCTGATCGCCATCGGCACGGGCGGCGCTTCGGCGGGTCTCGCCAAGGCGCTCAGGCAGCGCATCGAAGCTTTGCTGCCGGCCCGTCTGGGGCTGCTGGCGACGGCGCTTCACGATGCGCGCGCCGCGATCCGCCAGCGCTGGCCCGATGCCGCGGCAAGGCGGCGGGCGATCGACGCCGGCCTTGCCGTGCGCGGGCCGATCGATCCGCTGTCCGACAAAGCCGTGGACGCCGTGCCGCACTGGCTTTCCGAAGGGGGCGGGCTCGGGACCGGGGCCGACAGGCTGGAAAACATCCGCCTGCTGTCGGGCGATCCCGACGATCTCAGCCTGCGCGCCGCCCGCCTGCTGGGCGAGGCGGATCGCGTCTATCACGCGCCGGACGTGCCTGCCGCGATACTGGACAGGGCGCGGGCCGATGCCGTGCGCATCCTGGCAGACGCGCCGCCCGACGATCCGGGGGCAGGCCTGTCGCTCTGGATGGAGATGACGCCATAAGCCGGGTCTTCCTCTTCGACGGCGCTCGGGCGCAGGAAATCTCGCTGGACGATTTCTGCGCGCGGACGCAGGACGCGCCGTTCAGTTGGGTCCATGCCGATGGCTGGAAGGAGGATGCCCGCCACGTCGCGTCCCGCTGCGACCATATGCCCGAAGCGGCGCTGTCCGCGCTGCTGGCGCAGGAGACCCGGCCGCGCTGCACGCTGATGGCTCATGGCGCGCTGGTGAACCTGCGCGGGCTTGGCGCGGCGGATGACGATGGGGGCGACCCGCTGGTGTCGATCCGCCTCTGGGCCGAAGAGGCGCGGGTCATTTCCGTCAGCTATCGGCCGCTCGCGGCGATGGAGCCCGTCATGCAGCAGATGCTGCGCGGTCTGATCCGCGATCCGGGCGACCTGATCGCCGCCTTCGCGCAGCAGATCACCGAAGCGCTCGACCCGGAGGTCGCCGAGCTGGGCGACGGCCTGGACGAGATCGAAAGCGCGCTGACCGAACATGGCCCGGCGGAGGCGCGGCGGCGCGTGTCGGAAATCCGCGCGACGGCGATCGGCTATCGCCGCTTCATCGCGCCGCAGCGGCAGGCATTGGAAAGACTGTCCGCCGCCGATGCGTCATGGCTGGAACCCGACGACCGGTTGCACCTCCAGGAAGCGGCGGACCGCTGCGCCCGCATGGCGGAGGAGCTGGAAGCGGTGCGCGAACGGTCGGCGCTCGCCCATGAAGAACTGACCGACCTGCGCGCGGAGCAGATGAACCGGCAGGCGCTGATCATCTCGGTCGTGGCGCTGGTGTTCCTGCCGCTGACCTTCCTGACCGGGCTGCTGGGGATGAATGTGGACGGCATACCCTATGCCCATGAACCCTGGGCCTTTTGGGGCGTGGTCGGTGTGTGCATGGCCATGGCGGCCGGCATTGCCGGCTGGTTCGCGGCGACCCAGTGGCTGAAGTGATTCCGGCCCGTCATTCCGGCCTGCGCCGGGATGACGGCCTCAGGCCCTAGTTCCGTGCCGCGTTGAGCCGGGCGATCTCGTCATGCAGCGCCTGGATCGATGACACCAGCCGCGCCCGGTCCGCCTGCATCTCCGCCAGCGCATCGCGCGTTTCGCCCAGTTCCAGCGCGCGGCGGGCGATCCGCGCGTCCAGTTCCGCATTATGCCGCGCCAGCGCACCGACCTGCTCCGCCCTTGCGCACAAATGGCGAAGCCGCGCATCCAGCAGGTCGAAATCGAAGGGCTTCACCACATGGTCGTCGGCCCCCGCATCCAGCGCGTCGACCGCGGACACCCTGTCGTTCCGCCCGCCGATCATGACGAAGCAGGCATTTTCGGCCAGTCCCGCCGCGCGGATCTTCCGCATCGTCGTCAGGCCGGGCAGCAGCGCCAGTCCCATGTCGATCAGGATGATGTCCACCGGCCGCGTGACCAGCATGTTGATCGCGGTGAAGCCGCTTTCCGCCAGCGCGACGTCATAGCCCAGATGCGACAGCCGCCGCGCCACGACGGCGCGGGACGTGGCGTCTTCATCGACCAGCAGAAGGCGCAATCGCCGTGGCGCGCGTCCGCCGTTCGGACCCTGCGCCTGTTGCGGCCTGCTGATGCTGTCGCGTTTCCAGAATTGCATGACGTCCCACCTCTTGCCACCGCGCAGCATAGGATCGGCGGGCAAAGAAATGGTTAACGCGGCTCCGGCGCATAGGCGCGCAGGAAACAGTCCAGCCCATTGTCGACATCGGCCTCGATCTGCTCTGCCGTCGCCCGCTCGATCTGTCCCCAGACCAGCGACTGGTGACAGCCCGTAAGCATCAGCATCGTGAAGGTGCGCGCCGCCAGTTCGGGGTCTGCCCGGCGCAAAAGGCCGCGATCCATCGCCCTTTCCAGGAATTCGGCCACCAATCGCCGGGTATTGCCCGGCGCATGTTGGTAGAAGATCGCCCCCATTTCGGGAAAGCGGCCCGCTTCGGACGCCACCAGCCGGTATAGCGCGACGCTTTCGGGCGATGTGATCTTCGTCAGCAGGTTGACGCCCAGGGTCCGCAACGTGCCTGCAAGGTCGCCGTCGGGATCGAGGATTTCAGCGAGGCGCGATCGATAAGCGGTGGTCGCGTCGTCCAGAACGGCGGCGAACAGCTCTTCCTTCGACGGGAAATAGCTCCACAGGGTGCCCTTCGATCCGCCCAGCGCCGCGGCGATCCCCGACATGGTCGTCGCGGCATAGCCCTTTTCCATGAAGGAACGCGACGCGACCTTCAATATGGTCTTGCGCCGGTCGCGGCGCCGCGCTTCGCGGCGGCTGATCGGGGGAATGGGCTCCGTCATGAAATCGTACCATATAGTACGCTATTTTGGTTGACAAGGATTCGCATCAGGCGCAAAGGCTCATTTCATACTATTTGGTACGGTTTTATGCCCGTGAGTCGCCTTCCAAATCCCTTTCCCCGGTCCGCTCGCGCCGGGCTTCTTGCCGGGGGCGTGGCCCTGCTGTCGGCCTGTGCGGCGGTGCCCGACCTTGGCCCCCAGCCGGTCGTGCGCGCGCCCGCCAGCATCGCGGCGGATCGCAGCCTTCAGGCCGACGGTTCCGCGCAATGGCCGTCCGAAGGCTGGTGGAAGGGCTATGGCGATCCGCAACTGGACGCGCTGATCGAGGAAGGGCTGAAGGGTTCGCCGGACGTCAGCGCCGCCGCCGCCCGCTTCGCCCAGGCCAATGCCGCCGCGCAGCAGGCGGGCGCGCCGTTGCTGCCTTCGGTCGATCTGGACGCCAGCAGCGGCGTCACCAAATCCAGCTATAATATGGGCATGCCCAAGGAATTCGTTCCCAAGGGCTGGCTGGGTACCGGCCGGGTGGCGCTGGATTTCGGCTTCGACCTCGATCTGTGGGGCAGGAACCGGGCGGCGCTGGCGGCGGCGACTTCGGAAGCCCGCGCGGCGGAGATCGATGCGCGGCAGGCCCGGCTGGCGCTGGCGGCCGGCGTGGCCGACGCCTATGCCGATCTCGCCCGGCTCTATGACGAGCGTGACATTCAGGCCCGCGCGCTGGAAATCCGCACCGCCAGCCAGAAGCTGGTGGCGGACCGCCGCGCCAACGGGCTGGAAACGCGCGGCAGCGAGCGGCAGGCCGACGCCACCCTATTCTCCGCCAAGGCGCAGCTCGCCGCTGCCGACCAGGCGATTGCGGTCCGCCAGCATCAGATCGCCGCATTGATCGGCGCCGGACCCGACCGGGGTCTCGCCATTGCAAGGCCCCGGCTCGGCAGCCCCGGTCCGCTCGGCCTGCCGGCGGACGTCACCACCAATCTGGTCGCCCGCCGCCCCGATGTCGCCGCGGCGCTCGCCCGGACGGAAGCGGCGGCCAAGCGGATCAAGGTGGCGCGGGCCGACTTCTTTCCGGCCATTCGCCTGAGCGCGCTGATCGGCGTGCAATCGCTCGGCTATCAGACGGTGCTCCAGAACGGCGCCTTCTCCGGCGGATCGAGCTCCTTCGCGGACACGCTGTTCAAGAAGGATTCGCTGTTCGGCAATGCGGGGCCGGCGGTCAGCCTGCCGATCTTCCATGGCGGCGCGCTCAGCGGCCAGTATCGCGGCGTCCGCGCCGCCTATGAAGAGGCGGTGGCCAGCTATGACCGGACCGTGCTCGGCGCCTATCAACAGGTGGCCGACGCCGTGACCGGACGGCGGACGCTGGACCAGCGGCTGACCGATGCCCGCGCGGCGCTGACCGCGTCGGAGGAAGCCTATGACATCGCCCGCCAGCGCTATGAAGGCGGGCTCAACACCTATCTCGACGTGCTGAACGTGGAGGACCAGCTTCTGGCCGCCCGCCAGACCGTCGCGGAGCTGGAGGCCAGCGCCTTCACGCTCGACATCGCCCTCATCCGCGCGCTGGGCGGCGGCTTTGCCGCCAGCGATGCGCAGAACCCGCTCCAGTTGCCCAAGGATACGCCCCATGGCTGACGCCAAGCCCGAATTCACGTCCGAAGCGAGCAAGGCCGACGATGCGGCCGATGCCGCCGCCCGGCGCATGGAAACCCGCAGGAAATGGCTCGTGCGGCTGGCGCTGGTCATATTGGTCGTCGGCGCGGCCTATGCCCTCTGGTACCTGCTGGTCGGCCGCAATCATGTCAGCACCGACAATGCCTATGTGAATGCGGAAGTGGCGCAGGTGACGCCGCTCATTTCCGCCCAGGCGGTCGAAGTGCTGGTGACGGATACCCAGGCGGTCAAGCGCGGCGACATATTGGTGAAGCTCGACCCCACCAACGCCCGCATCGCCGTGGCGCAGGCGGAGGCCGACCTTGCCGAAGCCCGCCGCCGCTTCCGCCAGACCCTCGCGACCAGCGGCTCGCTGGCGGCGCAGGTGGAGGCGCGCGGCGCCGACATCAACCAGGCGCGGGCCCAGCTCGCGACGGCGCAGGCCGATTTCGACAAGGCGCGCATCGACCTCCGTCGGCGGGAGGCGCTGGCCCCCAACGGCGCCGTCTCGGGCGAGGAACTGACCAGCGCGCGCAAGGCCTATGCCGCGGCGCAGGCGGCGCTCGATCTGGCGAAGGCCGGGGTGGCGACGGCCGAGGCGACACGCGGCGCGGCCAGCGGCCAGCTTGCCGCCAATGACGCGCTGGTGCGCGGGTCGACCGTCGACACCGATCCCGCCGTGCTGGCCGCGAAGGCGAAGCTGGACAATGCCCGGCTCGACCTTGACCGCTCCATCATCCGCGCCCCGATCGACGGCGTCGTGACCCGGCGGTCGGTGCAGGTCGGCCAGCGCGTCGCGCAGGGCAGCCCGATCATGAGCATCGTGCCGCTCGCCCAGGTCTATGTCGACGCCAATTTCAAGGAACGCCAGCTCGGCCGGGTGAAGGTCGGCATGCCCGCCACGGTCACTTCGGACCTTTATGGCGGCGACGTCGTCTATCATGGCAAGGTGATCGGCTTCGCCGGCGGCACCGGCGCGTCGATGGCGCTGATCCCGGCGCAGAACGCCACCGGCAACTGGATCAAGGTGGTGCAGCGCCTGCCCGTGCGCATCGCGCTCGATCCCAGGGAACTGGCCGAACATCCCCTGCGCATCGGGCTTTCGATGGAAGCCGAAATCGACCTTTCGGGCGAATAGGGAGGCCCGTGGTGAGCCGCCCGGCCGAAACCTTCACGCTCCTGTCGCCCCGTCATCGCCTGCTGGCGGGGCTGACGCTGGCGCTCAGCAATTTCATGGTCGTGCTCGACCTTACCATCGCCAATGTCTCGGTGCCGCATATCGCGGGCAATCTGGGCATTTCCGCCGATCAGGGCACCTGGATCATCACCAGCTACGCCGTGGCGGAGGCGATCTGCGTGCCGCTGACCGGCTGGCTGGCGCAGCGCTTCGGCGCCGTGCGGCTGTTCACCTTCGGCATGCTGGGCTTCGGCCTGTTCTCCCTGCTGTGCGGCCTGTCCATGACGCTGGGCATGATCGTCGTCTGCCGCATCGGCCAGGGCCTGTGCGGCGGGCCGCTGATGCCGATGTCGCAGACCCTGCTGATGCGCATCTTCCCGCCGGAACAGCGCGGGCGCGTCATGGGGCTGTGGGCGATGACGACGCTGCTTGGCCCCGCGCTCGGTCCCATCGTCGGCGGCTATATCAGCGACAACTGGAGCTGGCACTGGATCTTCTTCATCAACCTGCCCATCGCGGCCCTGTGCGTCTTTGCCGCCATGGTGCTGCTGCCCCCGGTGGAGACGGATCGGATGAAGCTGCCCATCGACTATATCGGCCTTGCGCTGCTCATCTTCTGGATCGGCTGCCTTCAGATCATGCTGGACATCGGGCGCGACCATGACTGGTTCGGCGATCCGCTGATCGTCGCGCTGGCGGTGCTGGCGGCCATCGGCTTCTGCGTCTTCCTGATCTGGGAACTGACCGAGGAACATCCCATCGTCGACCTGCGCGTGTTCCGCCATATCGGCTTCACCTCCGGGGTGTTCACGCTCGCGCTCTGCTTCGGGGCCTATTTCGCGGGTATCGTCGTCATCCCGCAATGGCTGCAGATTTCGATGGGCTATACCGCCGCCTGGGCGGGGCTGGCGACGGCGTTCACGGCGATGACCGCCATGCTCGTGGCCCCCATTGTCGGGCGGCTGGTGAGCAAGGTCGACGTGCGCCTGATGATTTCGACCGGTGTCGCCTGGATCGGGCTGATGACGCTTTGGCGGGCGCACTGGACCACCGATGCGGACTTCTGGACGATCTCCCTTCCGCAACTGGCCCAGGGTTTCGGCATGCCCCTGTTCATGATCCCGCTGACGACGCTGACCCTGGGGTCGGTCCGGCCGGAGGAAACCGCCTCTGCGGCGGGCATGCAGAATTTCCTGCGCACGCTGGCCATCGCCATTTCCACGTCGATCGTGCTGACCGGCTGGGGGAACGGGCAGCGGGTGTGGCGCAATGAGGTGGTCGGGACGCTGCATGGCGACGCGACCATGGCCGACCTGGCCAGCCGCGGCTTCACGCAGGAACAGGCGCGGCAGACGGTGGGCAATCTGGTCGACGCCCAGTCGCAGGTGGTGTCGATGAACCATGTCTTCTTCATCGCCGCGCTGGTGCTGTTCCTGGCCGCCGCCGTGGTGTGGCTTGCCCCGCGCCCCACCGGCAATGTCGATCGTTCGGCGGCGCACTGACCGGCGCGCCTATTCCAGGCTGACCTCCCGGCCGATGCCGACCGCTTCCAGAAAGGCGGCGTCATGGCTGATCACGATCAACGCGCCGTCGAAGGCGGCAAGCCCCTGCTCGATGGCCGCGACGGAATCGAGATCGAGATGATTGGTCGGCTCGTCCAGCATCAGCAGCGGCGGCAATGTGTCGCCGCCAAGCACGCAGGCGAGCCCGGCGCGCAACAACTGCCCGCCGCTGAGCGTCCCCACTCTCTGCAGCGCCAGATCGGCGCGGAACCGGAACCGCGCCAATGCCGCGCGCACGGCATTTTCGGTGGCGCGGGGGTGCAGCCGGGCGAAATTGGCGGCAATGCTGGCCCGCGGGTCGAGCAGGCCGACGCCCTGGTCCAGCAGCGCGCAATCGACCGATAGCTGCACCGTACCGGACAGCGGCGGGATCAGACCGGCGATCAGCTTCAGCAGCGTCGATTTGCCCGCGCCATTGGGCCCGGTGACGGCAATCCGCTCCGGCCCGTCGATCCGCAGGCTGAAGTCGCGCAGCACCGGCGCATCGGCGCGATAGCCCGCCGACACCCTGTCGATCCGCACGATCTGCCGGTCAGCCTGCAATCCGGTCGAGGGCATGGCGACGGTCAGGCTTTCGACGATCTCGATCCGGCTGCGCGCCGCCTGCGCCGCCTCCTCCGCCTCCCGGCGCAGGCGGTCGGCCAATCGCGCGGCATCGCCGCCGGACCCTTCCGCCCGGTTCTTCCGCATGCCGATCAGGATGCGCGGCATGTCGCCCTTCGCACCCTTGCGCGCTCCGGCGGCGTCCCGGCGCTGCTTGCGCTCGGCTGCGATCTGCGTCCGGCGGGCGATGTCCGTCATGCGCCGTTCGGCCTGGTCCAGTTGCTGGCCCGCCGCGGCGAGTTCGACGGCCTTGCGCTCGCGATAGGCGGTCCAGTTGCCGCCATAGCGCTGGATGCCAAGGCTCGTCAGTTCCGCAATGGCCTCCATCTGCTCCAGCAGCGCGCGGTCGTGGCTGACGACGATCGCGCCGGCCTTCCATCGCGAAAGCAGGTCGGACAGGGCAGCGCGCCCCTCGGCATCCAGATTGTTGGTCGGCTCGTCCAGCAACAGGAAGTCGGGCCGGGCAAAGGCCGCTCCGGCCAGCGCGGCGCGGCTGCGCTGGCCGCCGGACAAGGCCAGCAATGGCGTGTCGGGATCGGCCGCCAGCCCGACGGAGGCCAGCGCTTCCTCCATCCGCCCGGGCAGCGTCCAGTCGCAGGCCTCCAGCTCCGCCATATCGGCCTCGCCCCGCTCCGCCTTGCCGAGCAGGGCCAGCGCCTCCCGCGCGCCGAACAGGTCGGCAATGCGTTCCTCCGGGTCGACCTGAACGGTTTGGCGCAGCGTCGCGATGCCGCCGTCGATGCGGATCGTGCCGCTGGCGGGCGCGCGTTGCCCGGCGATCAGGGCGAGCAAGGTCGACTTGCCGACGCCATTGCGTCCGACAAGGCCGAGTCGTTCGGCGGTGAAACGAAAATCGAGCCCGGAAAGGACGGCCGTGCCGTCAGGCGCGGACCAGCCGAGCTGGGAAATGACGATGGAGGGCATGGACGGCAACTTTCCTGAGGGCAGAGCGATTGGGCTTTGCGATCAGATAGTTGTCCATGGCGTCATCCTCCGGGAAACGGGATCGGGGGATACAGCGGCGCGTCATCCTTGGCAACTGTCGTCGGTCGCGCCCGATTGACGCGGCGCAACATCGCGGCCACTGAGTGGCGAAAAAGGCTTGGGGTCTCATGCGAATCGTCATCATCGACGACAGCGGCCTGCGCGCGACGGTTCTGGAGGAAGGGCTGCGCGAGGCGGGCTATGACGATATTCATATCGTCCCCCCGCGCGGCGGATTCGTCGCGCGGCTGGAACGCATGGCCCCGGACGTCGTGCTGATGGACCTGGGCAGCCCCAGCCGCGATACGCTGGAGGAGATGCTGACGGTCAGCCGGGCGCTCGCCCGTCCCATCGCCATGTTCGTCGACCAGTCCGACGAGGCGATGATCGGCGCGGCCATCGACGCGGGCGTATCCGCCTATGTCGTCGACGGGCTGCGGAAGGAGAGGGTGAAGCCGGTGCTGGAACTGGCGGTGCGGCGCTTCAACGCCTTCGCGAAATTGCAGTCCGAACTGGACGAGGCGCGCACCGCGCTGTCCGACCGCAGGATAGTCGATCGCGCCAAGTCCATCCTGATGAGCCAGCGCGGCCTTTCGGAGCCGGACGCCTATGCGCTGCTGCGGTCGAGCGCGATGAATCAGGGAAAGAAGATCGTGGACGTCGCCCAGGCCCTCATCACCGCCAGCGACCTGTTGGGAGGGATGTGATGACGACCGACCTGCGCATCGCCTTCCTGCCGCTGACCGACGCCGCCGTATTGGCGGTGGCGCGGGAAAGGGGCTTCGCGGAGGAGGAGGGGCTGCATCTCGACCTCGTCCGCACGACAAGCTGGGCGACGTCGCGCGACCGGCTGGTGTTCGGCCAGGTGCAGGCCGCCCATATGCTGGCGCCGCTCGCCGTCGCCGTGACCCTGGGGTTGAGCCAGCAGGCCGCGCCGCTTGCCGCGCCCTACAAGCTCAACGTCAACGGCAACATGCTGGTGATGGCGAGCGCGTTCGCGCAGGCGCTGGACCCGGACATAGCGGCGCGGCTGGACGATCCGCTGGGCACCGCGCATGATTTCGCGGCGGCCATCGGCCTCTGGAAGCGCAAGCCGGTGATCGGCGTCGTCCATCGCTTTTCCAGCCATTCCGTCATGCTGCGCTACTGGCTGGCGAGCGCGGGGGTCGATCCGGATCGCGACGTCATCCTGCGCGTGCTTCCCCCCTCGCTGACGGTGGAGGCGATCGGGGCGGGGGAGATTGACGGCTTCATCGCGGGCGAACCCTGGGGCAGCGCGGCCGTGGATGCAGGGTTGGCCGAAGCCGTGGCCATTGGCGAGCGCATCTGGCGGCGCGGGGTGGAGAAGATGCTGGCTTTCCGCACGCCCTGGCTGGAGGAGAATCCCGACAGCGTCGACCGGTTGCTGCGGGCGCTTGTGCGGGCGGCGGGCTGGTGCGACGACCCGGAAAATCAGGAGGCGCTGGCGCATCTTCTCTCGCGCCCCCAATATGTGGACCAGCCTGCGGAGGTGATCCTGCGCGCGCTGTCGGGCAGGATCGTGCCCCGCATCGACATGGCGCCGCTCTCCATGCCCGATTTCATGCTCTTCTCGCGGGAGGCGACGCCCTTTCCGTGGCGCAGCCAGGCGCTGTGGATCTATTCGCAGCTCGTCCGCTGGAAGATGGTGGACCATAGCGCGGACAATGCCGCCCGGGCCGCGTCGGTGTTCCGGCCGGACATCTTCCGCCGGGCGCTGGCGGACAGCGACGTCGCGATGCCGGGCGCCAGCATGAAGGTGGAAGGGGCGGTGGCCTCTCCGCTCGCGGTGGGATCGAAACGGGGCGAACTGACGCTGGGGCCGGACCGTTTCTTCGACGGCCGGATATTCGATCCGGAGCGGATCGAGGATTTCCTCGCCAGCTTCTGAAATCCCGCCCTCGCGCTCGCCAATTTGTGCCTTGCAACATGGATCGAATCGCGAGATAAGATGAGAGTCGCGCGACGAGGCGCGTTTTCCGGGATGAGCCCTTCCCAAGGTCGGGATCGCGTTCTCCCTCCGATCATACAGCAAAGCCGCTGGCCGGATTTCGCAGGAGCGAGGTCCGGAAGCGGCTTTTTTCGTGCCCATTTCACAAGATTCGAGGGACGTCATCATGGCAACTGCATATTGGGAGCGTCCGGAGGACCAGGCTCCGGGGGTTGAAGGAGAAGCCGGCCAGACCAGTTTCTGGAAGGCCGGGCACACGCCCACGCTCATCGCTGCTTTCCTCTATTTCGACCTTGCCTTCATGGTGTGGGTGCTGCTGGGACCGCTGGCCCCCTCCATCTCCAAAAGCCTGGGCCTGACGCCGGCCGAAAAGGGCCTGATGGTCGCCGTCCCGACTTTGGCGGGCGCCGTGCTGCGGGTCGTCAACGGCCTGCTGGTCGATCGGATCGGCTGCAAGCAGGCGGGGGCGATCAGCCAGGCGGTCGTCATCCTCGGCCTCTTCACGGCATGGCTTCTCGGCGTCGACAGCTTCGGCGGCACGCTGGCGCTGGGCGTGATCCTGGGCTTTGCCGGGGCCAGCTTCGCGATCGCGCTGCCGCTCGCCAGCCGCTGGTATCCCGCCGAACATCAGGGCAAGGCGATGGGCCTTGCCGGCATGGGCAATTCCGGCACGGTGCTGGCGTCGCTGTTCGCGCCGATGCTGGCCAGGCTGTTCGGCTGGAACGCGGTGCTGGGCCTTGCCTGCATTCCGCTGACCATCGTCTTCATCCTCTATATGGTCATGGCCCGCAACGCGCCCGATGCGCCCGCGCCCAAGCGGCTGGTCGATTATTTCCATCCGCTGAAAAGCGCCGACGCCTGGTGGCTGATGGGCTTCTACTCGGTGACCTTCGGCGGTTTCGTGGGACTGGCCGCCTCGCTGCCGATCTACTTCACCGATCAATTCGGCCTTACCCCGGTGGTCGCGGGCTATTGCACCGCCGGCTGCGTCTTCGCCGGGTCGCTGGTGCGCCCGATGGGCGGCGCGCTGGCCGACCGGATCGGCGGCGTCAAGGCGCTGATGATGGTCTATATCGCTGCCGCGCTGGCTCTGGCGGGCGTCGCCTATGCGCCGACGCTGCTCTCCGCCCTCGGCTTCTTCGTCGCCGCGATGCTGGCGCTGGGCGTCGGGAACGGCGCGGTCTTCCAGCTCGTGCCGCAGCGCTTTCAGGCGGAAATCGGCGTCATGACCGGGCTGGTCGGCATGGCGGGCGGCATTGGCGGCTTCTATCTCGCCTCGTCGCTGGGCATCGCCAGGCAGTTCACCGGCAGCTTCGCGCCCGGCTTCCTGATCTTCGCGGGCCTTGCGCTGGCCGCCTTCCTCGGCATCACGCTGGTCCGCGCCCGCTGGCGCGCGACCTGGACCGGCGCAGCGCGCATCTGATCGGGTTACGGCAAGGAGAGGGAGGTGGCGGCCCACGACAGGCCGCCGCCCTTTTCGCGCCTGCGGCAAGGCGCAGGGGCGCCGCAACAAAAATACCTCGTGCTGCGAGGAATCGCTTGACCCGAATCGTCAAGAGCATATGCTGCAATGCAAGGGACAGGGTTGTCCTTCTTCCATAGCCGCGGTGGTCCACAGACGGACGATCAAGGCGCTTATGATGGCAAGGCCGCCATCCAGACTTCCGGTTTCAGGACCGGGGGTCCGGATGGCGGCCTTTTTCTTTTCTGGAGTCGAAGGATGGATTTTCAGAACAACGCCGGACCGGAAACGGCCAGTGAAGAGGCGCTCTTCATGCCTTCGGACGATGTTCGCGAACATCTGGTGGTGGTGGGCAACGGCATGGCCGGCTGCCGCGCGGTCGAGGAACTGCTGGCGCGGGACAGGGACCGTTACCGCGTCACCATCTTCGGCGCGGAGCCCCATGTAAATTATAACCGCATCATGCTCTCGCCGGTTCTGGCCGGGGAAAAGAGCTTCGACGACATCATCATCAACAGCCGCGACTGGTACAGCGACAACAATATCGAACTGATCGCGGGCGATCCGGTGACGGCGATAGACCGCGCCGGAAAGACCGTCACGAGCCAATCGGGTCGCACCGTCGGCTATGACAAGCTGCTCATCGCCACCGGGTCGGACCCCTTCATCATCCCGGTTCCGGGGAAGGACCTGCCCGGCGTCATCAGCTTCCGCGACATGAAGGATGTCGACGCCATGCTGGAGGCCGCCGGAAAGGGCGGCGACGCGGTGGTGATCGGCGGCGGCCTGCTCGGCCTCGAAGCCGCACATGGCCTGACCCTGCGCGGCATGAAGGTGACCGTCATCCACCTCATGGACACGCTGATGGAGCGGCAGCTCGACGAAGCGGCGGGCTGGCTGCTGAAGTCGGCTCTGGAGGGCCGGGGCCAGACCATCCTGACCGGCGCCAACACCGAATCTATCTATGGCGACGGCAAGGTCGAGGGCGTCCGGCTGAAGGACGGCCGCGAAATCCCCGCCAGTCTGGTGGTGATGGCTGTGGGCATCCGTCCCTCGACCGCTCTTGCCCGCGAAGCCGGGCTGGAGGTCGATCGCGGCATCAGGGTCGACGACCATATGGTCACCAGCGACCCCGATATTCTCGCTGTCGGCGAATGCGTCGAGCATGACGGCAATGTCTACGGCCTCGTCGCGCCGCTGTGGGAGATGTGCCGCAGCCTCGCTGACGGCCTGACCGACCGGCATAGCGGCTACAGGGGTTCCGTCACCTCCACCAAGCTCAAGGTCGCGGGTCTGGACGTCTTCTCCGCCGGCGACTTCTCGGGCGGAGAGGGGTGCGAGGACATCGTCCTGCGCGACGCCTCGCGCGGGATCTACAAGCGCGTCGTCGTCAGGGACGACAGGATCGTCGGCGCGGTGCTCTATGGCGACACGGTCGATGGCGGCTGGTATTTCGACCTGCTGAAGCGCGAGGAGGATGTCAGCGGCATTCGCGACCTGCTGATCTTCGGTCAGGCTTATGCCGCCCTTGGCGCCTCGGGAGGGGGCGCGCTGGACCCTAAGGCGGCCGTTGCGGCGCTCTCGGACGATGCCGAGATCTGCGGCTGCAACGGCGTAGCCAAGGGCCAGGTCGTCGCCTGCATCGAAAAGGGCGCGTGCAGCCTCGACGCGGTGCGCGCCACCTGCAAGGCGTCGGCAAGCTGCGGCTCCTGCACCGGCCTTGTCGAAAATCTGCTGAGCGTCGTGCTGGGCGATGAGGTCCAGTCCGGCCCGAAGACCCTGTGCAAATGCACCAGCTTCACCCATGACGATGTCCGGCGGGAAATCGTGGCGCAGAATATGCGCTCCATCCCGGAAGTCATGCAACTGCTGCACTGGTCGACGCCGGACGGCTGCTCCTCCTGCCGCCCCGCGCTGAACTATTATCTGCTCTGCGCGCTGCCGGGCGAATATCGGGACGACCAGCAGAGCCGCTTCGTCAACGAACGGATGCACGCCAACATCCAGAAGGACGGCACCTATTCGGTCGTGCCGCGCATGTGGGGCGGCCTCACCAGCCCCAGGGAACTGCGCGCCATCGCCGACGTGGTCGAGAAGTACAACGCGCCCATGGTGAAGGTGACGGGCGGCCAGCGGCTCGACATCTTCGGCATCAGGAAGGAAGACCTGCCCGCCGTCTGGGCCGATCTCAACGCCGCCGGCATGGTGTCGGGCCATGCCTATGGCAAGTCGCTGCGCACGGTGAAGACCTGCGTCGGGTCCGAATGGTGCCGCTTCGGCACGCAGGATTCCACGGGCTTGGGGGTCAGGATCGAGCGGATGACCTGGGGATCGTGGATGCCCCACAAGTTCAAGATCGCGGCGTCGGGCTGTCCCCGCAACTGCGCGGAGGCGACGATCAAGGACTTCGGCGTGGTCTGCGTCGACTCGGGCTATGAACTGCATGTCGGCGGCAATGGCGGCATCCATGTCCGCGCCACCGACCTGCTGTGCAAGGTTTCGACCGAGCAGGAGGCGCTCGATCATTGCGCCGCCTTCATCCAGCTCTACCGCGAGGAAGCCCGCTATCTGGAGCGCACCGCGCCGTGGATAGAGCGCGTCGGCGTCGACTATGTGAAGAGCCGGATCGTCGAGGACGAAGCAGGCCGCGAGGCGCTGCGCAGCCGCTTCCTCTATTCGCAGAGCTTCTCCCAGGATGATCCCTGGGCGCAGCGCGCAGCCGGTGCGGACAGCGAACTGCACCAGCCCCTCGAACCCCCAATGCCCTTTGGCGCCATCGCTGCGGAGTGAACGACATGACCGACTGGATCGACATCGGAACGCTGGCCGACATTCCCCAGCGCGGCGCCCGTACCGTGCAGATCGCAGGAGAGAAGGAAATCGCGGTGTTCCGCACCGGCGACGACCATGTCTTCGCGCTGGTCAATGAATGCCCGCACAAAAAAGGCCCGCTCAGTCAGGGCATCGTCCACGGCCACAGCGTCGCCTGCCCGCTGCACAACTGGACCATCGCGCTCAGAACGGGCGAGGCGCAGGGCGGGGATAAGGGCTGCACCCCGACCATAGCGGTGCGGATGGAAGGAGACCGCATCCTGATAGCACCGCCGGAGCAGGCGAGGGCGGCGGCGTGAACCGGCACAGCAAAAACCCCCTTCCCTTCAGGGGAGGGGCCGGGGCAGCCCCCACAGGCGAACCCGAAGGGGAGGGGTGAATGGAGCGCGCCATCCGCACCACCTGCGCCTATTGCGGCGTCGGCTGCGGCATCTCAGCGACGCCGACCGGCCCGCGCTCGGTCACGATCAGGGGCGACGCGGCGCATCCCGCCAATGCCGGCCGCCTCTGTTCCAAGGGCACGCATCTGGGCGAGACGACAGGGCTGACCGGCCGCCTGCTGCACCCGATGATCGGCAACAGGCGGGCAGGCTGGGACAAGGCGCTGGACCTTGTCGCCCGGCGCTTTCGCGAAACCATCGATCGTCATGGCCCGGACAGCGTGGCCTTCTACGTCTCCGGTCAGCTCATGACGGAGGATTATTATGTCGCCAACAAGCTGATGAAGGGCTTCATAGGCTCCTCCAACATCGACACCAACAGCCGCCTCTGCATGTCCAGCGCCGTCGCCGGACACAACCGGGCCTTCGGCGAGGATGTCGTGCCCGCCAGCTATGACGATCTGGAGCAGGCGGACCTGATCGTGCTGGTGGGTTCCAACACCGCCTGGTGCCACCCCATCGTCTATCAGCGCATACAGGCGGCCCGCGCCGCGCGCGGCACGAAACTGGTCGTCATCGACCCGCGCCGCACCGAAACCTGCGAAGGGGCCGATCTGTATCTGCCGGTGAAGCCCGGCACCGACGTTGCCCTGATGAACGGCCTGCTGGCCTGGATAGCGCAGCAGGGGCTCACCGATCCGGCCTTCCTCGCCGATCATGTCAGCGCGCCCGAGGGTTTCTGGGAACATGTCCGCACCGGGCACGATCTCTGGACGACCGCGAAGACCTGCGACGTCGCGCCCGCGCTGCTGGAGCAGTTCTACACGCTGTTCGCCGCCACGCCGCGCACGGTGACGCTGTTCAGCCAGGGCATCAACCAGTCGATCCGCGGCACCGATCAGGTGAACGCGATCATCAACGTCCACCTCGCCACCGGCCGCATCGGCAAGCCGGGCGCGGCGCCCTTCTCGATCACCGGCCAGCCCAACGCCATGGGCGGGCGGGAAGTCGGCGGCCTTGCCTCCAGCCTTGCCGCCCATATGGATTTCGCGCCGGAAAATGTAGAGCGGGTGGGCCGCTTCTGGGCCGCCCCCGCCATGGCCACCAAGCCGGGCCTGAAAGCCGTCGACCTGTTCCGCGCCATCAACGAAGGCCGGATCAAGGCGCTCTGGATCATGGCGACCAACCCCGCCGTCTCCATGCCCGACGCGAACCGGGTCAGGGACGCGCTGGCCGCCTGTCCCTTCGTCGTCATGTCGGACATCATGGCCGACACCGATACGGGCGCGCATGCCCATGTCCGCCTGCCTGCCGCCGGCTGGGGGGAAAAGGACGGCACCGTCACCAATTCGGACCGCACGATCAGCCGCCAGCGCCCCTTCCTGCCGCTGCCCGGAGAGGCGAAGCCGGACTGGTGGATCGTCAAGGAGGTCGCGCGCCGCATGGGGTGGCGCAATGCCTTCGCCTATGATCGGCCCGCCGACATCTGGCGCGAACATGCGCGGCTCACCGCTTATGGCAATGATGGGCAGCGGGTGCTGAACCTGCGCGCCTGGGCCGCCATCGGCAATGATGCCTATGACGCCATGGAGCCGTTCCGCTGGGGCGGCACGCCCTTTGCCGACGGCCGCTTCCCGACGCCGGACGGCCGGGCGCGGCTGGTCCTGACGAAGCAGATGGACATGCAGGAGCCGCTGAAACAGTGGCCGATGACGCTCAACACCGGCCGTTATCGCGACCAGTGGCACACGATGAGCCGCACCGGCCTGTCCCCTAAACTCGCCCGCCATCGCGAAGAGCCGCTGGTGGAAATCCACCCGCGGGACGCGGCGGCGCTGGGGATTGCCGACCGCGACCTCGCCCGCGTCGAGACGGCGCAGGGCAACAGCATCTTCCGCGTCAGCCTGAACGAAGGCCAGCGGCGCGGCGAAATCTTCACCCCGATCCACTGGACGGACCAGACGTCCAGCGGCGGGCGCACCGGCCTGCTCCCGCGTCCGCTGGTCGATCCCCATTCGGGCCAGCCCGGCTTCAAATCCACCCCGGCCAGCGTCGGGAAGGTCGCGACCGAGTGGAGCGGTTTCCTCATCCTGCGCGATCGGGAAGGGATCGGGCAGCCGGTGAAGCTGCCCTGCCTCTGGTCCACCCGGATCGCCGTGCCGGGCGGCGCGCTCTACGAAATCGCCGGCAATGGCGACCCCGCCCGCCTCGACGCCTTTCTTCCGAAGGGCGACCGCGTCGAGGCGATGGACGCATCGCGCGGCACGCGCCGCATCGCGACCATCGGCGAAGGCAGGCTGAACGGCGTGCTGTTCGTGACGCGCAGCGGCCTGCTGCCCTCGCGCGACTGGCTGATCGGCCAGTTGCAGGCAGAGGGGGTGGGCGGCTCCGTCCTCGCGGCGCGGGGACCGGGCGCGGCTGGAGACAAGGGCGCGACCGTCTGCGTCTGCTTCGACATCGGCCTCAACCAGATCGTCGCCGCGATCCGCGAACGGCAACTGGTCGATGTGCCCGCCATCGGCAGGGCGCTGGGCGCGGGCGCCAATTGCGGATCGTGCCGGCCCGCGCTCGCCAACATCCTTGCCCAAAACATGCAGGAGACGCTTCATGCAGCCGAATGATCTTATCGCCCCCGGACAGGTCTGGCTGGTCGGCGCGGGGCCGGGCGATCCGGACCTGCTCACCCGCAAGGCCGAAAGGCTGATCGCGGCGGCGGATGTCGTCTTCCACGACGCGCTGGTCGGGCCGGGCGTGATCGACCTCATCCCCTCAGGCGTCGAGCGGGTCAGCGTCGGCAAGCGTTCGGGCCGCCATTCGAAGGCGCAGGGCAGCATCAACGACCTGCTGCTCGCGGCCGCCAGGGCGGGTCGCCGCGTCGTCCGCCTCAAGGGCGGCGACCCCTCGGTCTTCGGCCGCTCGGCGGAGGAGATGGCCCATCTGGCGGAGGCGAGCGTTGCCGTGCGCATCTGCCCCGGCGTCACCACGGCCAGCGCGGCGGCGGCGAGCGGGCATGCCTCGCTCACCCTGCGCGGGGTGGCGCGGGGACTGACGCTGGTGACGGCGCATCTGAAGGCGGGCGAGCCGCTGCGGCTCGACTGGGAAGCGCTGGCCCGTCCGGGCGGCACGCTCGGCATCTATATGGGCCGCGCGGCGGCGGGCGAGATCGGCCGCTGCCTGATCGCCGCCGGACGCGATCCCGAAACGCCGGTGATGGTGGCGGTCAACGTCTCCCTGCCCAATGAACGCCTGATCCGCGGCAAGCTGTCGGCGCTCGCCTTTCTGGTGCGGACGATCAGCGACGACGACCCGACCCTGCTGCTGATCGGGGAGGCGGTGGCCGGGACGCATGCGCCGGTGGAGAGCATGGCGAGCGTCGCGCTGACCGGGTCATCATAGCGGACCGCGCTCTCGCGAGCGACTTGTCTCGTCCGAGCGCCTTCCCGGGAGCCTGTTATCCTATCGACCGCTCCTTGCCAGATCCTCCAGATCCTCCGGCCGGTTGATGTTGGGCAGCACGAACTCCGGCCGCTCCACGATCCGCGCGTCCACCCGCTCCAGCCAGCCACGGATCGACCGGTTATTCTCCTCCGCCAGATGCGCGTCCAACTCGCCAGCCAGGGAAGCAGGCCAGAAGCCGATCAGCTGCTGCCCCTTGAGGATGGCGGCTCCCTGTCCGATCAACGCCTCCGCCAGCCCGTCCGGATAGGCGGGCACGTCGCATCCGGTCGTCAGCACCGCGTCATAACCCAGCGCCCGCGCATGATGCAGCGCCGCGTTCAGGCCCCCCAGCGGCCCCATGTCCGCAGCCGGGCGATCCGCCAGCCCGATCATCCCCTCCACCTGCCGGCCGCAGACCGCCACGGTTTCGACCTGCCGCCCCAGCGCCGCCACCGCATGCTCCAGCAGGCTGCGCCCGTCCAGCATCGCCCGCGCCTTGTCGCTGCCGAACCGGCTGGACCGCCCGCCGGCCAGAACCGCCCCCATCAGCCGCATCATGCGCCGCCCGCGATGATCCGGGCATAGCTGTCGGGATCGACATTGCTGCCGGAGATCACCACGACGCTCGCCCCCTCGGCATCCGGAGCCAGCCCGGCCAGCATCGCCGCCAGCGACGCGGCCCCGCCCGGCTCCACCACCAGCTTGAGCGCCGAAAAGGCAAAGCGCATCGCGTCGCGCACCTGATCGTCGCTCACCGCGAGGCCGCCCGCCAGATAGGCCCGGTTGATGGGAAAGGTCAGCGCCCCCGGCGCGGGAGACAGCAGGGCGTCGCAGATCGACCGCGCATCGGGCGATACGCTTTCCCGCACGCCGCTCGCCAGCGAGCGCGCCGTATCGTCGAACGCTTCCGGCTCCACCGCCAGGATCGCGACGCCGGGCTGGCGCGCCTTCACGGCGGTCGCGATTCCCGACACCATGCCGCCGCCGCCGCAATTGACGAGGATCTGGCCGATCTCCGCCCCTGCTTCGGCGGCCTGTTCCATGATCTCCAGCCCGATCGTCCCCTGGCCGGCCATGATGAAGGGATCGTCGAAGGACGGCACCAGCACCGCGCCCCGTTCGTTCACCAGCCTCATGGCGATTTCCTCCCGGCTTTGGGTGAAGCGGTCATAGGGCACGACATCGGCGCCCAGCGCCCGCGTATTCGCCGTCTTGATCGCGGGCGCGTCGGCCGGCATCACGATCGTCGCCGCCATGCCCAGCAACCGCGCCGCAAGGGCCACGCCCTGCGCATGATTGCCCGAAGACCAGGCGACGACCCCCGCCTTCCGCTCCGCCGCGTCCAGGCGGGCCAGCCGGTTGTAGGCGCCGCGGAACTTGAACGATCCGCTGTGCTGCGCGCCTTCGAACTTCACCAGCACGCGCCGGCCGCAGCGGGCGTTGAGCGCCGCATTTTCCAGCAGCGGCGTGCGGATGGCGGCAGGGGCGATGACCCGCGCCGCATCCTCGACATCGGCGGGGCTGATGGCGAACGGCATGCAATCTCCTTCCATGGCTGCCTCTTGGCATGGCCGCCGCTTTCCCTTATGGCGCGGGACGCGGGCGGGGCAATGCCTTCGCGCGCAAAAAGAAGATCGCGCCGGTGCCCCGAAGGGGGCTGAAAACGGGAATGCGGTGCGGACGGGAAACCGTCCTATTCCGCGGCTGTCCCTGCAACTGTAAGCGGTGAGCGCGATGCACTTCGGCCCAGGGGCCGGCCACTGGACGCAAGTCCGGGAAGGCGTGCATCGCCGCATTGACCCGCGAGCCAGGAGACCTGCCGGCGCATGGTCGCTCTTGCCTTGGTCCAGGGTATGGCCATGGCACGGTGTTCTCCGTCTGAGCGACGAAGCGGCGCAGGGCCGCATCGGTGCGGGGGGAGGGCACGGGCGCCGGCCATTTCCCCCGTCCGGCCGCGCGAGCGGACGCCCTGAGCCATGTTGCACCGGCGCTCAGGGGGAATATAGCCATGTTGAGGATTTCCATTTCCATCGCCGCCTTGCTCGCGGCCGCTCCCGCCCTGGCGGAGGATGAGATCATCGTCACCGCGCTGGGCATCGAACAGCCGCGCGACGAGGTCGGCCAGGCAGTCACCGTCATCGACGCCGACACCATCCGCACCCGCCAGAGCGTCAGCGTCGTCGACCTGCTGGCCACCACGCCGGGGGTGCGCTTCAACCGCAGCGGCAGCCTTGGCGGCGTGACCGGGGTTTCGTTGCGCGGGGCGGAAACGACGCAGACGCTGGTGCTGATCGACGGGGTCAAGGTCAACGACACCAGCGGCATCGGCGACATGTACGACTTCGGCAATCTGCTGACCGGCAATATCCGGCGAATCGAAATTTTGAGGGGGTCCAACTCCATCGCCTATGGCAGCCAGGCCATAGGCGGCGTCGTCAACATCATGACCGGCACGCCTGCCGCCGGTTTCGCGGGCAATGCCTCGGTCGATTACGGTTACAGCAATACGCTGAACGCCAAGGCGGATGTTTCGGGCGGCAGCGGCATCGCTTCGGGCGGCGTCGGCATCGCCTATTTCAACACCGACGGCATTTCCTCCGCCGCCAGCGGCACGGAAAAGGACGGGTATGAGAATATCGCCGCCAATGCCAAGCTCAAGCTGGCCTTTACCGATACGCTCAGCCTCGACCTGCGCGGCTATTATATCCATGCCGATCTGGATACCGACAACGGCGTGGTGGACAGCACCGCCGACAGCTCGAAATCCGATCAATATGTCGGCTATGCCGGTCTGAACCTGTCGCTGTTCGACGGCAGGCTCACCAACCGGGCGGCCGTGACCTGGTTCCGCATGGACCGCGACTATACATCCGCATTCGGCCCTTATGGCTATTCGGGCACCAATCTGCGCTTCGAATATGAGGGCGTCTATCAGCCGGTCGATCAGGCGAAGCTGGTCTTCGGCTATGAACATGAACGGCCCGACTACGACTTCTCCGGCTTCGGCTCGACCGAAAGCCACCGGGCCGATATGGACAGCGTCTATGCGCTGGCCATCGTGAAGCCGGTCGCCGGCCTGTCGCTGACCGCCGGCGCGCGGCATGACGATCACAGCCAGTTCGGCGGCGCGACCACCTTCGGCGCCAATGCGAACTACACGCCCAACGCCGGCGCGACCAACATCCGCATGAGCTATGGGGAGGGGTTCAAGGCCCCCTCGCTCTACCAGCTTTACGGCGCCGACGTCGGCAATGCGGGCCTGCGCCCGGAGCGGTCGAAAAGCTACGACATCGGCTTCGACCAAAGGCTGGACGGCGACCGGGCGATCCTCTCCGTCACGGCTTTCCGCCGCGACACCAAAGACCAGATCAACTATGATTATTCGATCGGTCTTTACGGCGGTTACAATAATCTCGACCGCACCCGCGCCAAGGGGGTGGAGGCGATGCTGGCCCTGAAGCCTGTCGATGCGCTGACCGTCACCGCCGCCTACAGCTATGTCGATGCGCGCGACCGCAATACCGACGCCCGGCTCCCGCGCCGCGCCGCCGATGCGGTCAGCGTTTCGGCGGACTATGTCTGGCCCTTCGGCCTGTCGACCGGCGCGACCGTGACGATGGTAGGCGACAGCTTCAACGATGCGACCAACGCGATCCGGCTGGACGGCTATGCCGTGACGGACGTGCGGGCATCCTTCCCGATCCGGGAAAATCTGGAAATCTACGGCCGCATCGACAATCTGACCGATGAGAAATACGCCACGGTCCATGGCTATGGCACCTACGGCCGGTCGGCCTTCGGCGGCGTGCGTGCGCGCTTCTGAAAATAGCCTAATGGCGCGGCGCGGCGTTCACCCGCGCCGTGCCCTTGCGCTGCGCCGTGCCTTGGTGCGCAGCGCCGTCAAGCTGCGCTGTGCCCTTGTGCGCAGCGCCGTCAAGCTGCGCTGCGATGCCCCGCGCCGCCTCGACATAGGCGGGGCCGCCGCACACCGTCCACGCCTGCGGCACGCGGATGCGCGGGATGGCGCGCAGTATGGGGTGGTGCAGCATTTCCGTCCCCTGATCGACCACCTTCTCGCTGCCGGTCTCCACGATCAGCCAGTCCGGACGGGCGGCGATCATCTCCTCCAGCGACAGTTGCGACAGCGCCGGCTTGCCCAGCCTGCGGGCCAGATTGATCAGGCCCACCCGCTGCATCAGGTCGTCGACCAGCGTGCCGGTGCCGGTCATATAGCCGCGCCGCTGATAATAGGCGGCAACCCCACGACGCTTCGGCGGGGGCAGGGCGGCCAGGTCGCGGTTCATCCGGGCGATCATCGCTTCGCCCCGTTCGGGATGGCCGACCGCCGCCGCCACCTGCCGGATCTGCGTCAGGATCATGGCATAGCTGTCCGCGCTCGCCAGCCCCAGGGTCCGCCACTCGCCCGGCGGCGCGCCGACGACGCTGCCGCCGGAAGGAAAGCCGATCAGCAGGTCGGGGCGGATCGCCAGCACTTCCTCCGCCGGGCGCTTGAGGGTGCGGAAGGCGCGGGCCCTGCCGACCGCCGCCGACAGTTCCGGGTCGTGCCCATAGGGGCTGAGCGCGGCGATCTGCGCCGGGTCCGCCAGAGCGAGCACATATTGGTCGGCGCAGGTGTTGAGCGACACGATGCGCCGGGGTTGGGCGAGCGCCGCGCCGGTCAGGGCCAGGGCGCAGAACGCTGTAAAGATCATTCTGCACCGCACGCTGCTGCTCCCGGATCGTGCCTCAACAAACCAACGTGCTCCCGCCTTCGCAGGAGCACGGCACGCTGTAGCAAGCAGGGAAGGACGCGCAAGCCATGAGCGCCCGGCGCCATCCGCTGCTGATCCCCACGCTGACGGCGCTGGCGCTGCTGGCCGCCCTTGCTTCCCTCACTCTTGGCGCGGTTCCGCTCTCCCCGGCGCGCATCTTCGCCGTCCTCGGCGGCGGCGGCGATGACGTCGCCCGCGCCATCCTTCTCGACCTGCGCCTGCCCCGCATGCTGCTTGGCCTGATCGTCGGCGCGATGCTCGGGCTGGCGGGCGCGGCGCTTCAGGGCTATCTGCGCAACCCGCTGGCCGAACCTTCGGTCCTGGGGGCATCCAACTGCGCGGCGCTGGGCGCGGTCGGCGCGCTCTATTTCGGGCTGGCGCAGGCGCACCCGCTGGCGCTTCCCGCGCTCGCCATCATGACCGGCCTGATCGGCATAGCCGCGCTGTTCCTGCTCGCGGGGCCCGCGGAAAGCCCGCTCACGCTGATCCTCGCCGGCATCGCCATCGCGACGCTGGCGGGGGCGGGGATCAGCCTGTCGCTGAACCTGTCGCCCAATCCCTTCGCCGCCATGGAGATCATGAGCTGGCTGATGGGCAGCCTGGAAAACCGCGCCTACGGCCATGTCTGGATCGCGCTGCCCTGCGTCGTGGTGGGGGCGGCGCTGCTGATCGCGGACGGACGGACGCTGGACGCGCTGACGCTGGGGGAGGATGGGGCGCAGGCGCTCGGCATCGACCTTCGCCGGGCGCGCATCCGCCTGATGCTGGGCGTCGCCATCGGCGTCGGCGGCGCGGTGGCGGTGTCCGGGGCGATCGGCTTCGTCGGCCTGATCGTGCCGCATCTGGTGCGGCCGCTGACAGACCGCTCCCCCTCCGCCATATTGCTGCCCTCCCTGCTGGGCGGCGCGGCGCTGCTGACGCTGGCGGACATCGGCGTGCGGCTGATACCGACCGGCAGCGAACTCAAGCTGGGGGTGCTGACGGCGCTGCTGGGCGTTCCGGTGTTCCTGATGCATCTGATGCGGGAGAGGCGGCTATGGTGACGATCCGCGCACAGGGGCTTTCCGTCAGGCTGGGCCGCCATCCGGCGGTAAGCGGCGTCGATCTTGCGCTCGGGCCGGGCGAGCTGGTCGGCATCATCGGTCCCAATGGCGCAGGGAAGTCGACGCTGATCCGCGCCATGCTGGGCCTTGTGAAACGGGAAAACGGCTCCGTCCTGATCGACGGCGCCGATAGCGCGCGGCTCGGCCGGCAGCAGATCGCCCGGCGCATCGCCTATCTGCCGCAGGGACAGACGCTGCACTGGCCGCTGGCGGTGGAGCGGCTGGTGGCGCTGGGCCGTCTGCCGCATCTGGGGCCGCTGTCCCGCCTTTCCGTGGAGGATGAGGCGCTGATCGACGCCGCCCTGATGCGCGCCGACGCACTGCATCTGAAGGGCAGGGTGGCGACCGAATTGTCGGGGGGCGAGCGCGCCCGCGTGCTGCTGGCCCGGGCGCTGGCGGTCGGCGCGCCCGCGCTGATCGCGGACGAGCCCTTGGCCGCGCTCGATCCGGGGCATCAGATCGACGTCATGGACCTGCTCAGGGCAGAGGCGCGGGCGGGATCGCTGGTCGTCACCGTGCTGCACGACCTGGGCATGGCGGCGCGCTATTGCGACCGGCTGGTGCTGATGGATCGCGGCTCGCCGGTGGCCGACGGCGCGCCGCTGGACGTGCTGACGGCAGGGCATCTCGCCAAAGTGTACGGCATTTCGGCACGCATAGAAACGGATGGCGACTGGCCATTGATCCTGCCGACCGGGCGGACCGCGTCCTGACCGTCATCTGCGGCGTGCTCCCGCCGTTGCAGGAGCACGCGGCACGCTATTCGGCAAAGGCGCGTGGCGCGGGCGCGACGACCGTGAAGGTGCCCGCGCCGATCTCCGATACTTCCAGCGCCCGTTCCGCAATGCCGTCCCGGCCGAAGCGGAACGCGCCGTCGATCCCGGCAAAGCCCCCCGCATCGCGCAGCCGCGCCGCCGGGAAGGTCGTCCCCGGCTTCCAGTCGCGCGCGATCCGCACGGTCAGCAGCACCGCGTCATAACCGAGCGCCGACAACCGGAACGGCGCATTGCCGTAGCGCGCCCGATATTTGGTCGCGAGCTGGCGGTAGAGGCCATCCGACACGCTGGCGAACCAGGCGCCGCGCAGCACCGGGCTGGACGCCAGGCCGCTGTCCGTATTCCACAATTCGGTGCCCAGCAGCCGCGCCGTCGCGCCGCCATTCTTCCGCACGATCGGCGCGACCTGCACCGCCACCCGGCCGCTGTCCGCGATCAGCAGCGCGTCATAGCTGGAGGACGCCTGCAATTTCCTGACCGCCGCCGTGATGGAGGTGGGGCTGCGGTCGAAGGTCTGCATCGACACCACGGTTCCGCCCGCACCCTCGACCGCGCGCAACAGGGCGGTGCCCGACCGCTCGCCATAGGTTCCCTTGGGCACCAGCGCGGCGAATTTGGACAGGCCCTTGCCCCTGGCGAATTCCACCACCCGTTCGATCGACTGGTTGGGGTTGTAGCCCATGATGTAGACGCCGTTCCCGGCCACGCTGGTGTCGTTGGAGAAGCTGATGACCGGCACATTGGCCCGCGCCGCGATGGGGCCGACGATCCGCGCATCCTCCGCCAGCAACGGCCCCAGGATCAGCTTGTTGCCGTCCGCCAGCGCCTTGTTCGCCGCCGCCGCCGCGCCGACCCCGGTGTCGTAGGTGGTGATGCGCACCTTGTCGGCCTTGGTGTCGAGCAGCGCCAGCGTGGTCGCATTGGCGATCGACTGGCCGACCCCGGCATTGGGACCGCTCATTGGCACCAGCAGCGCGACGCGATGGCGCAGCGTGTCGGTGGGCAGGCCTTCGGTGACGTCCGGGCCCGTCTGCACCGGCCCGCTGGGCTGCGCCGGACCGGGGCCCTTGGGCACGATCGACTGACAGGCGGCGACCAGCAAAGCCGTCGCGGCGAACAAAATCCGCCCGGCGCGTCGCATCGAAGCGAACAAGTCCGCTTGCCGGGGGGCATCCGTCTCTGTCATCTGGCATCCTTATGGAAACTGAACCGTCTAGGCTTGAACCGGGGCTTTACATCGTTGCGGGGCCGATCGGCAACCTTGCAGACCTAACCCCCCGCGCGGCCGAAGTCCTGCGTCTGGCCGATGTGATCGCCGTGGAAGATACACGGGTCAGCGCACGGCTGCTGCGCCATGCCGGGTCCGACCGGCCGATGGTCCCCTATCACGACCACAGTGCGGAGGGGGTGCGGGCCCGCCTGATCGAGCGGATGGCGCGCGAATCGGTGGCGCTTCTCTCGGACGCGGGAACCCCGCTGATCTCCGATCCGGGCTACAAGCTGGTGCGCGACGCCCGCGCCGCCGGACGCAGGATCACGACGCTGCCCGGCCCCAGCGCCGCCATCGCCGCGCTCACCCTGTCGGGCCTGCCCACCGACCGCTTCGTCTTCATGGGCTTCCTGCCGTCGAAGCAGAAGGCGCGGGGCGACGTCCTCGCCGAAGTCGCTGCCCTGCGCGCCACGCTCGTCTTCTACGAAAGCGGCCCGCGCCTGTCGGAAAGCCTTGCCGCCATGGCCGAGCATCTGGGCGACCGCGAAGCCGCCGTCTCGCGGGAGATCAGCAAGGCCTTCGAGGAAACCGCCACGGGCACGCTGAGCGAACTCTCCGCCCGCTATGCCGACGCCCCGCCCAGGGGGGAGATCGTCGTCACCGTCGGCCCCCCCGGCGAGGCGCCGCCCCCCAGCGCCGAGGATGCCGACGCGGCGCTGCTGGAGGCGATGGAACGCCTCCCCCTGTCCAAGGCGGCTGGGGAGGTCGCGAAGAAGCTCGGTCTCGACCGCCGCGCCCTCTACGATCGCGCGCTGGAACTCAGGGGGTGACGGGAACTCGGGGGGTGAAGCGCCGGGCAGCCGAAAAGCGCGGAAAACAGGCGGAGCGCATCGCCGGCTGGTGGCTGCGGCTCAAGGGCTGGCAGATCGTCGGCCGCCGCCTGCGCACGCCCGCGGGGGAGGTCGACCTCGTCGCCCGGCGCGGCAGGATGCTGGCCTTCGTCGAGGTCAAGGCAAGGGCGACGGATGCCGATCTTCACCTCGCCATAGACGAACGCCGCCTCTCCCGCGTCGCGGCGGCGGCGGAAATCCTGTTCCACGACCTTGCAAAACCGGGCGACGACATGCGAATCGACGTGATGCTCCTTGCGCCGGGCCGCCCGCCGCGCCATCTGGCCAATGTCTGGCACGGGGGGTAGGTTGAACCGATCCTCCCGTTCCGTTCGCCCTGAGCCTGTCGACCCGAGGGCCGAGCTTGCTCAACGGCGAAACTTCTCTTCAGGAAAGGGATGGGCTTCGACAGGCCCATCCCGAACGGTAGGAAAAGCAAGTCGATGACGACCGAACTCAACCCGCTCACCGTCGCCGTGCAGATGGACCCGATGGAGGGCATCAGGATCGGCGGCGATTCGACCTTCCACATCATGCTGGCGGCGCAGGCGCGGGGACACCGGCTCTATCATTATCTCGCCCCGGACCTCACCTATCGCGACGGCCGCGTGCTGGCGCGGGCGCGGCCGGTCAGGGTGCAGAAGGTGGAGGGCGATCATTTCGCCTTCGGGGAGGCGGAGGTGCTGGACCTTGGCCGGGACGTCGACGTGGTCCTGATGCGGCAGGACCCGCCCTTCGACCTCAGCTACATCACCGCCACGCACCTGCTGGAGCGCGTGCAGGAAGAAACGCTGGTGGTGAACGATCCCGCCTCCGTCCGCAATGCGCCGGAAAAGCTGTTCGTGCTCGACTATGCGCGCTTCATGCCGCCGACGATGATCACCCGCGACCTGGAGGAGGTGAAGTCCTTCCTCGCCCAGCATGGCGAAGTCGTGGTGAAGCCGCTCTACGGCAATGCGGGCAATGCCGTCTTCCATGTCGGGCGGTCCGGCGCGAATCTCTCCGCGCTGGTGGAACTGTTCAAATCCTCCTGGGTCGAACCCTTCATGGTGCAGGCCTTCATCCCCGGCGTCGCGGAAGGCGACAAGCGGATCGTGCTGGTCGACGGCGAAGTCGCGGGCGCGGTCAACCGCATTCCCGGCGCGGGCGAGATCCGCTCCAACCTCGCCGTGGGCGGTTCGGCCGCGAAGACGGTGCTGACCGAACGCGAACTGGAAATCTGCGAAGCGCTGGGCCCGGAACTCAGGCGGCGCGGCCTGCTGTTCGTCGGCATCGACGTGATCGGCGGCGAATGGCTGACGGAAATCAACGTGACGTCCCCGACCGGCATCGTCTCCATCGACGCCTTCAACGGCACGGACACCGGCGGGATGATCTGGGACGCGATCGACGCCCGGCTGGCGGCGCGGGCAGCCGCTTGAATCGATATGGCGTCATCCCGGCCGGGGCGGGGACGCCATGCGGCAGGGCCGACCGCGCGAAGGGATGGGCGATCGGATGACCGACTGGGTCCTCCGCCTGATCGATGCGGGCGGCTATTGGGGCATATTCGTCCTGATGGTGCTGGAAAATGTCTTCCCGCCGATCCCGTCCGAACTCATCATGGGCATTGGCGGCATCCGCGTCGGGCAGGGCCGGATGGAGATGGGATGGCTGCTGTTCGCGGGCACCGTCGGGACCACCATCGGCAATTATTTCTGGTATATGATCGGCCACCGGCTGGGCTTCGGCCGGTTGAAGCCGATCGTCGACCGCTATGGCCGCTGGGCGACGCTGGAGTGGAAGGATGTCGAGGCGCTCGACCATATCTTCGGCAAATATGGGCAGATCGTGGTGTTCGTGTTCCGCTTCATGCCCGCCTTCCGCACGATGATCTCGCTGCCCGCCGGCCTGTTCCGCATGGGGCATGTCCGCTTCCTGCTCTGGACCAGCGGCGGGGCGCTGGTGTGGAACATCGTCCTTGCCTATGCAGGCTATATATTGGGCCAGAATTTCCGCGACATCGACAAATATGTCGGACCCGTGGCGACCGCCTGCGTGGTAGGGGCGGTCCTCTTCTATCTCTGGCGGCTGGCCACCTGGAAGCCGAGGGGGTGATCCCGGATCGTCATGCTCCCGCGCGGGCAGGAACCCGGTCCGGACGAGGAAACGGCTTCACGCCCGGGGATGGGCGTTGCGATAAATATCCAGCAGATGCGCCGCATCGACCTGCGTATAGATCTGCGTCGAGGACAGGCTGGCATGGCCCAGCAATTCCTGCAACGACCGCAGGTCCGCCCCGCGCCCCAGCAGATGCGTCGCGAAACTGTGGCGCAGCGCATGGGGCGTCGTCCGGTCCGACAGGCCCAGCCGTCCCCTCGCGCCCTGCACGGCGCGGCGGATCAGCGCCGGCGAAAGCGGCCCGCCCCGCGCGCCCCGGAACAGCGGCCCGTCCTTCTCCTGCCCAAAGGGACAGAGCGACACATAGGCTTCCATCGCCTCCCGCACCTGCGGCAATAACGGCACGATCCGGGTCTTGCCCCGCTTGCCCGTGACGCGCAGGGTTTCCCCCAGGGGCAGCACCGCGCCGGTCAATCCCATCGCCTCCCCGATGCGCAGTCCCGCCCCGTAAAGCAGCAGCAGCACCGCCCAGTCCCGCGCGCCGATCCACGGCTCCCGCGCGGTTTCGGCTATGTCCCCGGCCAGCGCTACAGCCTCGTCGGGCGACACGGGGCGGGGCAGGCCGCGCTTCACCCGCGGCCCCTTCAGCATCGGGACGCGGGCATCCTCGCCGCCCACGAACCGCAGGAAACCGCGCACCGCCGACAATTCCCGCGCGGCCGAGACGTTGCCGATGCCGTCCATCCGCCGCACCGTCAGGAAAGCGCGCAGATCGGCCTGTTCGATGCCCGCCAGCATCGCCGCCGTCACCGCTTCGCCGCGATGCTCCTCCAGGAAGGCCAGCAACCGTTCGGCGGTCGCCACATAGGCGCGCACCGTATGCACCGACCGCCGCCGGTCCAGCGCCAGATGCCGCCGCCATTGTTCGCAAAGATCGTCCGAAGCCGCCATGGCGCCATGATAGGGCAGGGGATCGCCCTTGAAAACCGCCCGGAAATGGGCACATGGGATCGGACATGGCAACACCCTTCGATCCGGCCGACCTGCCCACCGGCACGCTGATGCGGCTTTCTCCGCTGGTGGGTCGCGTGCTCGCGCCCAATCCCTCGCCCTTCACCTATACGGGCACGCAGACCTATCTGGTGGGTGCGCAGGATGTGGCGGTCATCGATCCCGGCCCCGACGATGCGGCGCATCTGGCCGCGCTGCTCGACGCGATCGGCGGGCGTCCGGTCAGCGCGATCCTCTGCACCCACACCCATCGCGACCATAGCCCGGCCGCCGCGCCGCTCAGCGCCCGGACCGGCGCTCCGGTCGTCGGCTGCGCGCCGCTGACGCTGGACGACGACGGCCCTCGCGCCGATGCCGCCTTCGACGCCGCCTATCGTCCGGACCGGGTGCTGGCGGATGGCGAACAGCTTGGCGGCCGGGGCTGGACGCTGACGGCCGTCGCGACGCCGGGCCACACCTCCAACCATCTCTGCTTCGCGCTGGCGGAGGAAAATGCTCTGTTCACCGGCGATCATGTGATGGGCTGGTCCACCAGCGTGGTTTCCCCGCCGGACGGAGACATGACCGCCTATATGGCCTCGATGCAGCGGCTGCTCGACCGGACCGACGCGGTCTATTATCCGGCCCATGGCGATGCGGTCGACAATCCGCAGCGGCTGGTGCGCGGCATGATGGGCCACCGAAAGCAGCGCGAAGGCCAGATATTGCGCTTTCTGGAACGCAACGGCGCATCGGAAATCCCCGCCATGGTCACGGAAATGTACAGGGGCGTCGATCCCCGGCTGCACAGCGCCGCGGGGCGTTCGGTGCTGGCGCATCTCATCGACCTCGACGGGCGCGGCATCGCCGCCGCGACGGGGGACGGACGATGGCAGTTGCGCTGAAGCGCTTCGCCGGCCCCGTCCTGGCCGTCCTGGCCCTGCTCGCCGCGGGGGCGGCCATGCTGGTCGGCTGGCACCGCTATGAACGCGACTATGCAGTGACGGTGGAGGAGGACGGCTCGGCCGTCACCAGGGTCATCGCGGAACGTTTCGCGGGCGCTTCCAGCCTCAAGGTGTCGGAACTGTCCGGCACGATACAGAGCACGGCGCAGGATGTGCGCGGCTTCGGGCTGCTGAAGTCGGACCAGCTGGTGAAGATGCCCTTTTCGGTCGCCTATTTCATCGACGTCGGCGGCATCGGCGCCGGCGATCTGGAATGGAATGAAAAGAACCGGACGCTCATCGTCAACGCGCCGGACGTGAAGCCGGGGCGGCCCAATATCGACGAAAGCCGCCGGACGCTGGTGCAGACCAACGGCCTGTTCGTGACCCGGCAGGCGGGGGAGGAACTCAGCCGCCGCACCTCGCTCCACGCGCAGGGACGCGCGGACAGGGAAGCGCGCTCGCCCGAACGCATGGCGCAGGCGCGCGATTATGGCCGCGCCGCGCTCGGCAGGCTGCTCGGCGCGCCGCTGGGGGCGCTGGGCTATGGCGACGCGCGGGTGATCGTCACCTTCCCGCCGGAACGCGCCGACCGCGACCGGGATCGATGGGACGTGACGACGCCCATCAACGATGTACTGGCCAACAGCCGCAACGCCCGTTAGGGGGCGCTGGACGAAGGCCCTTCAAGGAGCAGGGTAGGGACATGAACGCCATCACCGGAATCCCGCAGGGGATCGACCTGCGCGCGGAGATCGACCGGCTGCGCAAGGAACGCAACGCCGTCATCCTCGGCCATTATTACCAGAAGCCGGAGATCCAGGACCTGTCCGATTTCGTGGGCGATTCGCTGGAACTCTCGCGCAAGGCGGCGGAGACGGACGCCGATGTCATCGCCTTCTGCGGCGTGCGCTTCATGGCGGAAACGGCGAAGATCCTCTCGCCGGAAAAGATCGTGGTGCTGCCGGACATGGATGCGGGATGCAGTCTGGAGGACAGTTGCCCGCCCGCCCAGTTCAAGGCCTTCCGGGAGGCGCATCCCGACCATATCGCGCTCAGCTACATCAACTGCTCGGCGGAGGTGAAGGCGCTTTCCGACATCATCGTCACCTCCTCCTCGGCGGAAAAGATCCTGGCGCAGATTCCGAAGGATCAGAAGATCATCTTCGGCCCCGACAAGCATCTGGGCGGCTATCTGAAGCGCAAGCTGGGCCGCGACATGCTGCTCTGGCCGGGCGTCTGCATCGTGCATGAGGCGTTCAGCGAGACGGAACTGCTGAAGCTCAAGGCCCAGCATCCCGGCGCTCCTGTCGCCGCGCACCCGGAATGCCCGCCCCATATCGTCGACCATGCCGATTATATCGGCTCGACCAGCGGCATATTGGAATTTTCCAAGACCATGCCCGGCGACACGCTGATCGTCGCCACCGAACCGCATATCATCCACCAGATGCAGAAGGCGGTGCCGGAAAAGAATTTCATCGGCGCGCCCGGCGCGGACGGCAACTGCAACTGCAATATCTGCCCCTATATGGCGCTCAACACGATGGAGAAGCTCTATCTGGCGCTGCGCGACCTCCAGCCGCGCATCGAGATGGAGGAGGGGCTGCGCCTCGCCGCCAAGAAGAGCCTCGACCGCATGCTCGAAATGGCGAGCGGCACGGTCGGGCAGGGCGATCTGGGCACGCGCTGATGGAACGGATGGTCACGGCCGTGGAAGTCGCGCGCCGCCACCATATATCGGACAAGCGGTTGCGCGGCATTCTGCGCCGCGACTGGCCATGGCCGCGGCGCAAGCATGACTTCTGGACGTTCCCGGCCGGCAGCGAGCAGGCAGCCATGATGGAAATGATCGCAAAAAGGCTGGCGGCAGCATGACCTTCGCTCTCCCCGGCTTCGATCTCGACGCCTTCATCGCCTCGACCCTGGCGGAAGACCTTGGCCCCGATGGCCGCGACGTCACCAGCGAGGCGGTGATCCCCGCCGACGCGGTCTTCGACGGGGTGATGGACAGCCGCGACGCCGTGACGCTGGCGGGCCTGCCGATCGCCGCCGCCTTCTTCCGAGCGCTCGATCCGGCTGTGGAGATCGAACTGCTGAAGGAGGACGGCGATCGCGTGCCTGCGGGCACCGACATCATGCGCATCCGCGGCAAGGCCCGCGCCATGCTGACGGCCGAGCGGTCCGCCCTCAACACCGTCCAGCACCTCACCGGCATCGCGACCATGACCCGCGCCTATGTCGACGCGATCCTCGGCACCGGCGCGACGCTGCTCGACACGCGCAAGACCATTCCGGGCCTTCGCGTGCTGGAAAAATATGCGACGCGCATGGGCGGCGCGACCAATCACCGCATGGGCCTGTGGGACGCGGCGATGATCAAGGACAATCACGTCGCCGTCGCCGGATCGGTGGAGGAGGCCGTCCGCCGCGCCGCCGCCGCCGGAATCGCCAGCATCATCGTGGAGGTGGACCGCGTCGACCAGATCGAACCCGCGCTCGCCGCCGGGGCCACGCACCTCCTGCTCGACAATATGGACGCGCCCACCCTGCGCGGGGCGGTCACGCTGGTCGGCGGCCGCGTCCCCACCGAAGCATCGGGCGGCGTTACGCTCGACACCATCCGCGCCAGGGCGGAAACCGGCGTCACCTATATCAGCGTCGGCCGCCTCACCCAGTCGGCCCCCGCCGCCGACATCGGCCTTGATTTCGCCTTTGCCTGAAGTCGCGCATGCGCCCCGGCGCTTGCCCGCCGCTGGGCGCATTTGCAGGCCGCCAGGGCTGCATGTCGATACAGCCTAACCCTCGACGATCACCGTCGATGGATGATGCCGGTCCAGATGGTTGCGGATGATGCGCAGATTCTTCGTATTCGACTTGTAGAAGAAATCGAAAACATCCCCGGCAAAGGGAATGGCGCCGATCAGCGTATCGAAGCCGACATTGGCCGCCATGCGCGTGAGCTGCCATTTCGACATGCCCAGGTTCCGCGCTTCCCACACGATCCACGCCCCCATGGCGGCCGTGGCGAAATCGCCCACCACGGGGATCAGCCCCACCAGACTGTCCAGCCCGACCCGCCGGTTGGTGCCGGGAAGGACGAACAGCCCCTCCAGCATCGCCTCCATCATCTCGATCCGCCTGCGCACCGAAGCCGGATCGCGGCCGAATCCGGGCATGTCGCGCACGATCCGGTCGAACTGGTCCTGCGAAATCGCCATCATCCGTCCTCCAAGCATCGGCTTTCGTTGCTCTAGTTGGTGCTCCTGAACAGATGGTTCAATGGGTGCCGCGCCCGGGGCGACGCCATGAAGCCGGTCAGCCGCCGCGCCACCAGCGACCAGCGCACCGGCGCGCCCAGGGCGATGAAGCCGTTATGCGCCTGCATCAGCGCCTCCGCCTGCGCCACGCGGGCCATGCGCTCGTCCAGGCTGGCGGAAAGGCTCGCCGCCTGCAATTGCGCCTCCGCCTCCGCCGAGCAATGCACCTTCCGGGCGCAGCCGATCCGCCCCAGATACCAGAGCGCGCTGTCATAGGCCGCAACCTCGTCGACCAGCCGCAGATCGGCATCGGCCGCCATGTCGACCCGCTCGACAGCCAGGCCGATCATGCCCAGGTCATGCCGCACCAGCCCGAACAGCAGGGTGGAGCCCGGCCCCCTGGGCAGCGCCACGCGCAACGCCGGCGGATCGCCATGCTCGCTGCGCCAGCGTTTCATGACCGCCTGTCCCTGCGCCCAGCGTTCATCCTGCGACAGGCGGGACCAATCCGGCACGGCGGGCGGCGCGGGCAGGTCGAGCTGGCCCGGCACGATCTGCTCCGTCGTGGCCCAGCCGCCGACGGGGAACATCACCGGCAGGCGGCTGCGGTCGATCGCCATGTTGATCGCCCGCCGCACGCCGTCATCCTCCAGCAGCTTGCCGCTCGCCCCGCTCCGGCCCGTCACCGCCAGTCCCAGCAGCCCCTGCACCGGATCGATCCGCACATCGTCGCGGTCGACCCCCGCCGGCACCAGCAGCGGCAGGTCGGAAAAGCGCCCGCCCAGCACGAGCGCGGCCTTGCCCTGCTGGAAACGGGTGATGGCGAGCGCCGCCCGCTCCGCCCGGACGATCCGGGTCTGCCAGGCGGGCACCGGCAGTTCGTCGCCGGATTCGTTCGTGGCCCGCTCCACCGGCGTCAGCACCAGCGCCTTCCCCGGAACGCCGCCCCGCTTCTCCCGCCGATAGGGGCCGGTTCCCCCCTCCCGCGACAGGATCGCCATCTGCGGCTGGGCCAGCATCTGCAACACATAGGGGCGCGGCGCCGCCAGCCTGATCTCGATCACCTCGCCCGTCATCGCCACCACGTCCTGCACCGCGTCCAGCGGCCCGGCGGGGTCCAGCCGGCGCAGCGCCTCTATCCGCGCGGTCAACAGCCGCCCGACATCCTTCGCCAGAACCTTGCTCCCATCCGGCCAGAAGGCGCGGCGCAGGCGGAAGATATAGCTGCGGCCATCGTCCTCCACGATCCAGCGCTGGGCGAGGGCGGGCAGGATCTCGCCGCCGGCATCGAACGCCACCAGCCCCTGCGCGGTGGTTTCCAGGAACAGCTTCGATCCGGGGTCCGGCAGATTCTCCAGGGGCGTGGCGAAATCGGCGGGGCTGCCGATAACGCTGACCGTCACCGGTCCGCTCCCCTCGTCAGAGCAGCCGCCCGTCATCGCCGCCATCAGGGCGGCTCCGCAAAGGGTCAGCCAGGCGGGGAAGGGACGGGAGGGGGCGGAAACCATGTCCGGACAAGGCTTAACCCGCAACCGCGCCCGCGCCAACCGTCATGATGCGGCATGTGCGGGGACCGCTCAAAGTCGCGGAATAGCGGGAACCCAGCCGGGCGCAAGGGGGCCTTTCCCCGCTGTCCCATAGCGGAACAATATTTCATTAACCATGACTCCGCATTGGCCGCAGAAAGGCGCTCCTCTATATCCTTGGATATGCGCCTTTTTTCGACTCTCCTGCTTGTATCCGCCGCCGTGACGGCAACCGCGCTGGCGCAGGGGGTGACGTCGCCCTTCACCGTGGCGGAAAGCGGGCGAAGCTATGCGACGCTGGGGGACGCGATCCGGGCGATCGGCAATGGCCGCGGCACGGTGCTGGTGGCGCCGGGCAGCTATGCGCAATGCGCGGTGCAGCAGGGCGGCGACGTCACCATCCGCGCGCAGAAGCCGGGCACCGCCATCCTCGACGGCGTGGCCTGCGAGCAGAAGGCGGCGCTGGTGCTGCGCGGCCGGTCGAGCACCATAGACGGCCTCATCTTCCAGAATCTGCGCGTGCCCGATGGCAATGGCGCGGGCATCCGGCTGGAAAGCGGCAACCTGACCGTCGCCAACAGCCTGTTCCGCAACAGCGAGGAAGGCATTTTGACGGGCGACGCGCCGGGCAACGCGATCAGCATCGACAGGTCGACCTTCCGCCATCTGGGGCGCTGCGACCGCGACCTCGCCTGCGCCCACGGCATCTATGCGGGCCGCTACGGCAGCCTGACCGTCACCCGCTCCCGCTTCGACCAGGGCGATGGCGGTCATTATCTGAAAACCCGCACGCCCCGCGTCATTATCACCGACAACAGCTTCGACGACAGCGGCGGGCGGCTCACCAACTATATGATCGACCTTTCCAACGGCGCGAGCGGGACGATCAGCGGCAATGAAATGGTGCAGGGCCGCGACAAGGACAATTACAGCGCCTTCATCACCGTGGCGCCGGAGGGGCGGGAGCAGGACAGCACGAACCTCTCCATCGCGAACAACCGCGCCTCCTTCGTGCCGGGGTTGCAGCGCAACAGCAGCTTCGTCGCCAATTTCACCGACGACGCGGTGAAGATCGGCCCGAACCGTCTGGCAAGCGGCATCAGGATCACCGATCGCCGCTGACGGCGCCAAATTCCGCCATCGGCTCGCATTCTCCTATAAGCTTGACCCTTTCCGAAGCGATTGGAGGGCAAGCGATCATGGCGAAGCGGACGATCATTCTCCGTCTGGTGATCGACAATTCGGTTCCGGATGTCACCTATAGCCTGCAAGACAGAAAGGGTGCGCCGGTAGGCCCGGTGGTCGCGCGCAACGAAGCCCTTCGCTTCAATGTGCCGGTCCAGCTCGCGCCGGGGCCGAAGCTCAGCGGCGAGTTCGTCCGCCGGGAAGGTCCAGAACGCCGCTTCGTCTATATCGCCATCGGCGGTCAGGCCGGCGATCCTGCGTCCCCGTGGAGCCGCCGTGCCAAGATCGACGTTCACGATATTTCTCATGATCTTCTGGAACAGGCGGCGCCGCCTGCGGCGCTGGAATGTCACTTGCCCGGCCGCGCCAGGGATGACGGCCCGTCCTGCGCCACCATTCAGCCGCTCGACGGCTGGCGGGTTGCGAACTGAGGAGCAAAGGTTGCTTCTCACCCCGAAATGCATCCGATCCGACTTGCATGGCCTGACCGCCGCGCCGATAATCCCCGCCCATGCGCACCACCTACAACTCGGCCACCGTCCGCCTCTATCATCTTAGCGACGCTGACGGCGGCGGCGCGGCGACAACGCTCTTTTACGGCCCGTTGAGCGAAGCCCTGCGCATCGCGGAGAAGCAGCCGCAGGATGTGCAGGACGGCCTTTTCCTCGCCACGGACAATGACGTGGTGGCTTATCTCGATCTTATGGAGGGTTAGCTTTCCGGGGCCATCGGCGCCTCTCTCGACCCCGGAACAAAGCCCGGCAAAACAGGTTGATCCCGTGCAGGCGGCGGGCGTCGACAGCGGCTTTGCGAAGGCCGTGGAGGAGAGAGATGTCATGGTCACTCTGACCCCGCTGGAAGTCGGCCTGGCGCTTCTGGCGCTTGTTCTTGTCGTGGCGGCCGCCGTCTTGGCCGTCGCCCATCGCCGCCGCGCTGATCTGCGCGCCCGGTTCGGCCCGGAATATGGCCGGACCGTGGAAATGACCGGCAGCGCGCGCAAGGCGGAGGCGGAACTGCAACAGCGTGAAAAGCGCGTCGCCGCCTTTCCCATCCGTCCGCTTTCGCCGCAACAGGCCGATGCCTTCACCGATGCCTGGGTGCGGGTGCAGGCGCAGTTCGTCGACGACCCGCAGGGCGCGGTCTCGCGGGCCGACGTGCTGCTGGCCGAGGTGATGGAGGTGCGCGGCTATCCCGTCGTGGACTTCGAGCAGCGTTCGGCCGACCTGTCGGTGGACCATCCCGAAGTCGTCCAGAATTATCGCGCGGCCCATGACATCGCCCTGCGCCATGCGCGGGGCGACGCGGATACCGAAGACCTGCGCCGCGCCATGATCCATTATCGCGCGCTGTTCGACGATCTGGTGCATGAGCCGGTCGATCACCGCATGGCGCCTTCGGTCTCGCGGCTGAGGCAGGACGATGTGCGCGGGCCTGATCCGCGCTGAAGCCAAAAAGGGGCGGACGGGTCCGGCGCAGGTCAGCCGGACCCGCCACGATCCGCCGCCGCCGCGCTCAACCGTCGGCGAAACCGAAGGGCGCGTGGGTTCGCCGGAAATCCTCCGGCAGCATGTCGCGCCCGATGGGCGGGGCGGATCGCGCCATGCACTGGCTGCGATGGCACAGGCGGCAGGTGACGCCTATCGGCGTGGGTTCGGGCGTCGCCTCGCCGGTCGTGTAGATCAGCCGATGGGCGTGCTCCGCCGCGCAGCATAGCGCGATCGCCCGCTCGATCTTCGGCGCGCCCCAGCCGCCGCCGCCCGCCGTCACCGTCCGCGCGATGGAAAAGAATCGTTGCCCGTCGGGCAGTTCCAGCCATTGCGTCAGCAATTCCCTGGGCCGCTCGAACGCATGATGCACCGACCAGAGCGGGCAGGAGCCGCCATGGCGCGCAAAGGGAAAGCCAGCGCTGTCCAGCCGCTTGCTGACATTGCCCGCATGGTCGACGCGCAGGAAGAAGAAGGGAACGCGCTCCTGCCCCGGCTTTTGCAGCGTGGTGAGGCGGTGGGCCGTCTGCTCGAAGCTCGCGCCGAACTGCCGGGCCAGCGCCTCCACATCGTAACGCCGCGCCTCCACCGCCTTGGCGAAGACGGTATAGGGCATCAGGATCGCCGCCGCGCCATAGCTGGCCAGCGCCCGCCGGGTCAGCCGCCGCCCGCTCTCGCTCGCGAACTGGCCGTCCTTCAGCACCGCGTCGAAATCGCGGCGCATCTCCAGATAGGCGATCTGCAACGCCAGTTGGAACTGGGTGCTCGCCCCGTCCAGCGCGTCGTCCAGCAGCACAGCGTCGCGGTGCCGGTCCAGCCGCCGCATCGATCCCGCCATGACGTCGGGCGGCAGGCGCCGGACCCGCAGATTATGCTTCGCCTTCAGCCATGCCGACAGGCTCCCCGCCGCCTCCACCTCCTGCGCCAGCTTTTCCCCCGCATCGTCCAGCAGCGGAAAGCTGTTGCGCCGCGCGCCCAGGAATCGCCGCGATTCGGCCACCGGATCGGGCGCCTCGGCGGCATCTTCCCGCTCCACGCCCCGGTCCGCCAGCGCCAGTTGCTCCTCGCGATAGGCGGTGTGCAGCCGCAGCAAAGCCTCTGTGATCCCCGGATAATTGACCGCGACATCCCCGGTCGCCAGCACCGGCAGGTCGATGTCCGCGAACATCGGGTCCCTCAGCACCGCCTGCAATCGCGCGGTCTGCTCGGCGCCGCCGTCGCCCGCCAGCTCGCTCATGTCCATCTTGTAGGTGCGGGCAAGGCGCAACAGCATGTCGGCGGTCAGCGGCCGCTGGTTGCGCTCCAGTAACGCCACATAGCTGGCGGAAATCTCCAGATCCGCCGCCATGTCCGCCTGCGTCAGACCCAGTTCGCGCCGCAGCCTGCGCAGCCGCGGCCCCATGTAAACCGGTCGATCCTTGGCCATTCGTCGAGCGCTCCTGTGCAGCCTTTACAACTTTACACGCAATTCTTGTAAAGTTCTACAACTGAACTTCACGACCCCTGCCGCACCCGCGAAAGCCCGATTAGAAAAACGCCATTCATTCACCACATCGTTCATGGGATCGAGCTGTCATGACCTACCAACAGGAAATCACGAAGGCTGGCGCCACCATCGGGGGTCAGGGCCATTGGGACGGCATCGCGGCCGAATCGGTCGCCCGCATGCGTCTCCAGAACCGTTTCCACACCGGCCTCGACATCGCGCGCTATACCGCCGGCATCATGCGCCGCGACATGGCCGCCTATGACGCCGATCCGGCCAACTACACCCAGTCGCTGGGCTGCTGGCACGGCTTCATCGGCCAGCAGAAGATGATCAGCATCAAGAAGCATTTCGGCACGACCAAGGGCCGCTACCTCTATCTCTCCGGCTGGATGGTCGCCGCGCTGCGCAGCGAATTCGGCCCGCTGCCCGACCAGTCGATGCATGAGAAGACCAGCGTCCCCGCGCTGATCGAGGAACTCTACACCTTCCTCCGCCAGGCCGACGCCCGCGAACTGGGCATGATGTTCCGCGACCTCGACGCCGCCCGCGAAGCCGGCGACGAAGTCAAGGCGCAGAAGATCAGCCATGACATCGACAATTACGAAACCCATGTCGTCCCGATCATCGCGGACATCGACGCGGGCTTCGGCAATGCCGAGGCGACCTACCTGCTGGCCAGGAAGTTCATCGAGGCGGGCGCCTGCTGCATCCAGATCGAAAACCAGGTTTCGGACGAAAAGCAGTGCGGCCACCAGGACGGCAAGGTCACGGTTCCGCATGAGGACTTCCTCGCGAAGATCCGCGCGGTCCGCTACGCCTTCCTGGAGCTGGGCGTCGACGACGGCATCATCGTCGCCCGCACCGACTCGCTGGGCGCCGGCCTCACCAAGCAGATCGCCTACAGCAAGGAAGATGGCGACCTGGGCGACCAGTATAACAGCTTCCTCGACGTCGAGGAGGTCACCGACTTGGGCAGCCTGCGCGGCGATGTCGTGCTGGCCCGCGACGGCAAGCTGTTCCGTCCCAAGCGCCTGCCGTCGAACCTCTTCCAGTTCCGCAGCGGAACCGGCGAGGACCGCGTCGTGCTCGACTGCATCACCTCGCTCCAGAACGGCGCGGACCTGCTGTGGATCGAAACCGAAAAGCCGCATGTCGAGCAGATCGCCGGCATGGTCGACCGCATCCGCGAAGTCGTGCCCAATGCGAAGCTGGTCTACAACAACTCGCCCTCGTTCAACTGGACGCTGAACTTCCGCCAGCAGGTCTTCGACGCCTGGACCGCCGAGGGCAAGGATATCAGCGCCTACGACCGGGCGAAGCTGATGAGCGCCGATTACGACGCGACGGACCTGGGCCGCGAGGCCGATGAGAAGATCCGCACCTTCCAGAAGGATGCGGCGGCGCGGGCCGGCATCTTCCATCACCTCATCACCCTGCCGACCTATCACACTGCCGCTCTGTCGACCGACAATCTTGCCAGGGAATATTTCGGTGAGGCAGGCATGCTCGGCTATGTCGAGGGTGTTCAGCGCAAGGAAATCCGCCAGGGTATCGCCTGCGTCAAGCATCAGAACATGGCCGGTTCGGACATTGGCGACGACCATAAGGAATATTTCGCGGGTGAAGCGGCGCTGAAGGCCGGCGGCGCGCACAACACGATGAACCAGTTCGCAGCCTAGGGGCTGCGGCGGGAACCAGTTTGCAGCCCGAAGGCTGCCGAACGGTCCGGATCGCGGGAGTGCAGTTCCCGTGATCAGGGTGGAAGGACTTGGCGGCCCGGAGCCTCGCGCTCCGGGCCGTTTTTTTGCATAAGGCCAGCTTGTGAAACCCTTGTCCCGTTCCGGCTTTCGCCGGGCGGCAGGCAGGTCTATTCCGGACGCTCCGTTCCACCGGGAGAAGCCGATGTCCTACACCCTCGTCACCGCCAACCGGAATTATTCGAGCTGGTCGCTGCGCCCCTGGGTGCTGATGAAGGCGCTGGGCATCCCCTTCGAAGACCGGATGGCGCCATTCGCCGCCGCCGAAAACTACGCTGCCTTCCGCGAATTTTCGCCAACGGGCCAGGTTCCTGCCCTGATCGACGGGGACCGGACCGTCTGGGATTCGCTGGGCATCACGCTCTATCTGGCGGACAGGCATGCGGAAGTCTGGCCGAAGGAAGAAGCGGCGCGGGCGTGGGCGCAATCGGCCGTGGCGGAAATGCACAGCGGTTTCGCCGCCCTGCGCAACGATTGCCCGATGAATGTCGGCGTGCGGGTGGAACCGCACCTGCCTTCTCCCTCCCTGAACCGCAACATCGCCCGGCTCACCGAATTATGGGGGGAGGGGCTGTCCCGCTTCGGGGGGCCGTTCCTGGCCGGGCCCGCCTTCACTGCCGCCGACGCCTTCTATGCACCGGTCGTTTTCCGGGTGCGCACCTATGGCCTCGATGTCGGTCCGGTGGCGCTTGGCTGGGTCGGCCATATGCTGGCGCTGCCCGCGATGCGCGAATGGGAAAGCGCGGCGCTGGCCGAAACCTGGCGCGAGGAAAGCCATGAAGCGGAACTCGGCGCCGCGGGGCGCATCGTGCGGGACGACCGGGCGATTTGAGCCCGATGTCCAGCGTGCACGCCGCGTCCAGCTAACCCGTTGGCGCGGCGTCCTGCGGGCGGGCTATCTCCAGCGTCAGCAAAAAATGGCCGCTTTTCCCCTTTTCCCCTGTCCTGTCTGGGTCTAGGGGGAAATCACTATGGTCAAGCCCCGCACACTCTATGAGAAGATCTGGGACGCGCATGTCGTCGAGCGCCGTCCCGATGGAACCTGCCTGATCTACATCGATCGCCATCTCGTGCATGAGGTGACGAGTCCCCAGGCGTTCGAGGGGCTGCGGATCGCCGGGCGCAAGGTGCGCCGTCCCGAACTGACGCTGGCGGTGCCGGATCACAACCTGCCGACCACGGCGCGGCGCGACGCCGCGGGCCGCCGCATTCCCATTGCCGATCCGGAAAGCGCGCAGCAGCTTGCGGCGCTGGAGCGGAACGCGCCGGAATTCGGCGTCCGCCTGATCGGGGATGCGGACCCCGAACAGGGCATCGTGCATGTCGTCGGGCCGGAGCAGGGCTTCACCCTGCCGGGCACGACTTTGGTCTGCGGCGACAGCCATACCAGCTCGCACGGCGCGCTGGGGGCGTTGGCCTTCGGCATCGGCACGTCGGAGGTCGAGCATGTGCTCGCCACCCAGACGCTGCTCCTGAAGCAGTCCAAGACCATGGAAGTCGTGGTCGAGGGCGAATTGGGCTATGGCGTCACGCCCAAGGATGTCGCGCTGGCGATCTGCGGGCGGATCGGCACGGCGGGCGGCACCGGCTATGTCATGGAATATCGCGGGTCGGTGTTCCGCGACATGTCGATCGAGGGACGGCTGACCGTCGCCAACATGTCGATCGAGGCCGGCGCGCGCTCCGGCCTGTTCGCGCCTGACGAAAAGACTTTCGCTTATCTGGAAGGCCGCCCGATGGCCCCCAGGGGCGCGGAGTGGGATGCCGCCATCGCCTATTGGAAGACGCTGGCGACGGACGAAGGCGCGGTGTTCGACAAGAGCGTGGTCATCGACGCCGCCGACATCGTGCCGAGCGTCACCTGGGGCACCAGCCCCGAAGATGTCGTGCCGGTCACTGGCGTGGTGCCCGATCCGGAAAGCTTTGCCGACGCCTCCAAGCGCGCGGCCGCGCAGAAGTCGCTCGACTATATGGGTCTCTCCGCCGGGCAGCGGATGGAGGATGTGGCGATCGAACATGTCTTCATCGGCAGTTGCACCAACAGCCGGATCGAGGATCTGCGCGCCGCCGCTGGCCTGCTGAAGGGCCGCCGGATCGCCAGCGGCATCAAGCATGCCATGGTCGTGCCCGGTTCCGGGCTGGTCAAGCGCCAGGCGGAAGCCGAAGGCCTGGACCGCATCTTCACCGAAGCCGGTTTCGAATGGCGGGAGCCGGGCTGCTCCGCCTGCCTGGGCATGAACCCGGACAAGGTGCCCGCCGGCGAGCGCTGCGCATCCACCAGCAACCGCAATTTCATGGGCCGGCAGGGGCCGGGGTCGCGGACGCATCTCGTCTCGCCCGTCATGGCCGCCGCTGCCGCGATCACCGGACATCTCACGGACGTACGCGAACTGATGGGTGAAAAAAGGGGAGAGGCGGTCGCATGAAGAAGGTATTCTGGCTGCTGGCGCTGGGCGCGCTGGCAAGTGCCGCCATGGCGGCGACCCTGGGGCGCGCGGAAGACACGCCGCGCCCGGCGAGCAAGCAGGCGCATTGATGGAAAAGCTGAATATCGTCGACGGCCGGGCCTATCCGTTCGGGATGAAGAATGTCGACACCGACATCGTCATCCCGGCGCATTGGCTCAAGACCATTTCCCGTGCGGGCCTGGGCAAGGGCGCCTTCGAAGTGCTGCGCAAGGAACCGGGCAATGTCTTCGACGATCCCGACTATGCGGGCAGCCCGATCCTGATCGCGGGCGACAATTTCGGGTGCGGGTCCAGCCGCGAGCATGCCGCCTGGGCGCTGGCCGACCTTGGCATCAAGGTGGTGATCGCGCCCAGCTTCTCGGACATTTTCTCCGGCAACGCCTTCAAGAACGGCATATTGACGGTCGTCCTGCCGCAGGAGGCGATAGACCGGCTGATGGAGGTGGCCAGGACGGACCCCATCCATGTCGATCTGGAGCATCAGACCGTCACGACACAGTTTCAGGACCGCTTTCAGTTCGAGATCGATCCCTTCCGCAAGCATTGCCTGCTCGGCGGTCTGGACGAGATCGGGCTGACATTGGGGCAGGCGGACGCGATCGGCGCGTTCGAGGCGAAGGACGCCGGAACGCGTCCCTGGCTCGTCCCCGCCGTTGCGTAAGCGTCCCGATCTTCCTATTTCGGATCGGACGATCCATTTCACCTTTTACAGGGCACAGGCATGACAACCTTCGACGACCGCGAAAAGGCCTTTGAAAATATGTTCGCGCACGATCAGGAGATGCAGTTCCGCATCCAGGCGCGGCGCAACCGCCTGCTCGGTGAATGGGCGGCGGCGAAGATGGGCCTGACTCCCGAAGAAACGGACGCCTATGCCAAGGCGGTCGTGCAGGCCGATTTCGAGGAAGCGGGCGACGAGGATGTGATCCGCAAGCTGCTGGGCGACATGACGCAGGCGGGCATCGACATCGACGAGGCAGGCGTTCGCGCCGCCTTGGACGAGCAGCAGGTCATCGCCCGCCGCATGTTCATCGAAGCCCAATAAGCGTCAGGACCCTTTCGCCATGCCGATGGCAGCCGAGGAAATAGCGGACATGATCCGCGCCGCGATCCCCGATGCGGAGGTCGAGATCACCGACCTTGCCGGTGATGGCGATCATTATGCGGCGCGTGTCGTGGCGGAGAGTTTCCGGGGCATGAGCCGCATTGCGCAGCAGCGGGCGGTCTATGCCGCGCTGGGCGGCCGCATGGGCGGCGTGCTCCACGCCTTGCAACTGACCACCGCCGTTCCCAATTAACGGCCATTGGACGAAATGCGCCTTGATAGCGGCGCCTGACAGGAATGGACCCAGATAATGACCGACGCCGTGCAGCAGCGGATTGCGGAGATCGTCAACGGCAATGATGTCGTGCTTTTCATGAAGGGCACGCCACTATTCCCGCAATGCGGCTTTTCCAGCCGCGCCATTGCGATCCTGGAACATCTGGGCGTCGCCTATGAAAGCGTCGACGTCTTGCAGGATCAGGCGGTTCGCCAGGGGATCAAGGCATTTTCCGACTGGCCGACCATTCCCCAGCTCTATGTGAAGGGCGAATTCGTCGGCGGCAGTGACATCATGATGGAAATGTACGAGGCCGGCGAGTTGCAGCAGTTGATGGCCGATCAGGGCGTCGCCGCGGCCAATTGAGCGCTGGCTAAAGCGAATGGGCGGGCGGTTCGGTCATCCGGGCCGCCTTTTTCATGCCCGCCAGGTCTTGATGCGGCCCTTCGGATGACGGGATGCTGAGTGGGACGGAGCTTGTCGAAGGCCCGCATGGAAAATGGCCGTCGAGACCGGTCCTTCTTCGACGAGTTCGGCGGCCATTGAGGCAAGCCAGTCGACAGGTCTGGTTTAAGGCCCGGTGCTGCACGGGAACCCGGGTGGGAGGATGCGGCGGAGACTGGTGCCGCATCCTCCCGGGTAGTCGAACGATCGGGTATGTCTGAAACGACGCAAAGCCTGTGCCAACCATCGGGAATAGCCCGTTCCAGCGCCTTGAAAAGGTTAACGCCTGCCCAGTCGATACCGGCGCTGTAAACCGCACCGACAGTTCATGACATGCACTTGACTACAGATGTAATCAATGCGATTACGTCTGTAGTCGATTCTGGTGCGGACGAGTCCCTTGAGCGAAAAGATCAGCGAAGCGGAACTGGTGGTGATGGAGGCGCTGTGGGAACGTGCGCCGCAGACCGCCGCTGATGTCGCGGACCGTGTCGCCGCCGGGCGCGACTGGAGCGTCCAGACCGTCAAGACGCTGCTGTCCCGGCTGATGGCCAAGGACGTCATCGCCGCCGATCAGGATGGCCGCCGCTTTTTATATCGCCCGCTCGTCGCGCGGGAGGAGTATGTTGCCAGCGAGTCGGGGCGGTTGGTGAACCGGCTGTTCGGCGGGCGGGTGTCGCCGCTGGTGGCCCAGCTCGCCAGCCAGGACCAGTTGACGGCGGAAGATATTGCCCAGCTTGAGGAAATCCTGAAGGGGTTGAAATCATGAGCGTCTGGATCGCGGAAACGCTGATCGCCATGACCCTGCTGATGGCGCTGGTCATGCTGCTGCGGCAGCCTGTGGCGCGCTGGCTGGGTGCAGGGGCGGCCTATTGGCTATGGCTGCTGCCCTTCGCTCGCATGGCCTTGCCGGCCCTGCCGCGAGAGGTCGCCAGCCCTTCGCCCCTGCAACGGGCGGTTGACCAGGCGGGATTGCCGACCTTGCTGGATGCGGCGCCGGTGGCGCTTCCGGTCAAGTCGGAATGGAGCATTCCCTGGCTGGAGATCGGGGTGTCGATCTGGCTGCTGGGCGTGGTCCTTTTTCTGATCGTCCAGGCGGTCGGCTATGTCCGCTTCCGGCGTTTCATCCTGAAGGGCGCGACGCCGATCGGGGAAGAAGGCCGCATCTGCATCGTCACCAGCCCACGGGCGGGCGGACCGCTCGCCTTCGGGGTGTTCCGCCCCGTCATCGTGCTGCCCGTTGATTTCGCGCTGCGTTTCGATCCCCAGGAACAGGCCATGGCCATCGCCCATGAGCGCGCCCATCATCAGGGCGGCGACCTGGTTGCCAATATGGTCGCGCTGTTGCTGCTGGGCCTGCACTGGTGCAATCCCGTCGCGTGGATCGCCTATCGCGCCTATCGGGCGGATCAGGAACAGGCCTGCGATGCCCGGGTCCTGTCGCTCTACGGCCGGGATCAGGCGCATGCCTATGGCCGCGCCATCTTGAAGGCTGCGGGCGGCCGCCAGTTTGCCGGCGCCTGTCATCTCAATCGCATAACCGCACTCAAAGGGAGGCTGAAAATGCTCTCTGCCCATGAAGTGTCGCTGCGCCGCATCAGCTGGGGCATGGCGGCGGTCGCCCTGGTGACCGCGTCCGGCCTGGCGCTGACCGCGTCCGGCAGCCGGGCGGCGCAGCAGGTCGCCGCGATCACCGACAAGGTGGATTCGATGAACTTCGGCAGGCTGGCCGATCTGGTCGCCCAGCCTGCCTCCGCCAGCGAGATCGCCCTGACCGAAGCGCCGAAAGCCGCGGCCACGCCCCCGTCCCCGTCCTCGTCCTCGTCCGATGCGAGAGACGCTGAGGAGATGGCCGTCCTGCCGCCGGCGCCTCCCGCTCCGCCTGCTCCTCCGGCGCCCGTTGCCGACATGGCGCTGCCGGCGCCGCCGGTTCCCCCGGCGCCGCCCGCCGGCCTGCGCGACGAGGGCGACCGCGCCTTGAGCCACGCCATGCCGAGCGAGGCTGAAATCCGCCGCATGGTGCCGCATGTCGACGTCGCCAATGGCTGCGAGAACGGCAAGAGCGTAAGCCAGCGGGAGACGGTGGATGCCGATGGCCGCCGCCATATCCGCGTCCGCATCTGCCAGGACCAGATCGAGGCGCAGGCCCATCGCGCCGCCCGGGCCGGACTGATGGCCGCCCGTGCCCAGATCGCTGCGGCTGCGCGGATGTCGGACAAGGTCCGGGCCGAGGTGTTGCGCGATCTGGACAAGGAGATCGCGCATATGGATGGCGAGGATTGACGGGCGAGATCCGGAGGGCGCCGCCGCCACTATCCCATGCACCTGCCTGCCCCGATTGTTCCGGCATCCATTTCTCTCCGCAGGCATAGGCTGCTTGAAGGCTGGATGGATGCTGAAAACGGGTTCAGCATAACGCCTTTGTAGCGGATGCCGCGCCGTCGTTCAGACCGCCACGATCTCCGGCAGGATGGCGTCGAGCAGCAGCATCCCGGCAGGCTCGATGCGGAGCCGCTGACCCTCTCGCCGCACGAGCCCATGGCCGCCCAGCCGCGTCACCGCCTCGGCATCCACCAGAGCCTCGACCGCCATCCTCGACATCCGCGCAATCCTCTCCAGCTCCACCCCTTCGCCCAGCCGCAGCCCCATCAGCAGCGCTTCCCTGGCCCTGTCGTGCCCATCGAGCGGGTCTTCGCTTTGCAGGCCATGGCCATTGCGCGCGACGGCGTTCATCCAGTTTTCCGGTTTCCTGTGCCGCAGCGTCGCCAGCCCATCGCGCCGGCCATGGGCGCCGGGGCCTATGCCGACATAGTCGCCATAGCGCCAATAGGTAAGGTTATGCCGGCTTTCCTGCCCCGGCCGGGCGTGGTTGCTGATCTCATAGGCGGGAATGCCGGCGGCGGCGGTCATCGCCTGCGTCCGTTCGTAGAGGTCGGCGGCATGGTCCGGATCGGCGGGATTCAACTCGCCCCGCGCCACCAGCGTCGCAAAGCGGGTGCCCGGTTCGATGGTGAGCTGATAGAGCGAGAGATGATCGGTGCCGAAGGACAGTCCGCGCGCCAGTTCGCTTTCCCAATCCGCCAGACTCTGGCCGGGACGGGCATAGATCAGGTCGAAATTCACCCGGCCGAACACCGATTGCGCCACGTCTAGCGCGGCCAGCCCTTCCCGCACGTCATGGGCGCGGCCGAGGAAATGCAGCGCCTCATCCTCCAGCGCCTGAAGGCCCAGAGACACACGGTTCACCCCGGCGGCCGCCAGGTCCGCGAAGCGGGCGGCCTCGACCGAACTGGGATTGGCCTCCAGCGTGATCTCGATGTCGCTCGTCGGCCGCCAATGGCGTGTGGCCGCGTCGATCAGCGCCTCCACGATGTCGGGCGGCATCAGCGACGGCGTGCCCCCGCCGAAGAAGATCGAGGAGAGCGGCCGGCCGCCGCTCAGCGACGCTTCATGGGCAAGGTCGCTCAGCAGCGCCGCGCGCCAGGCATCGCTGTCGATCTCGGCCCGAACATGACTGTTAAAATCGCAATAAGGACATTTGGAAACGCAAAATGGCCAATGCACATATAAGGCCAGGGGCTCATCGGGCGCGGCAGCGGGGATAAAGGGGTCGGGCGACATGAATGGGGGCCTTCTTAAACGGCTTTGGCCTGCGCGGCTAGCGCTGCTGGGCCTGCTGGCGGCCGCGCCGGGGCATGGCGGCGCGGAGCCGTCGCCCGGGGCGCGGCAATTGCCTCCGGCCCGGCCCGCTTCCTATTATGGTCTTGAGGAAGCGGATCGGGACGAGGGTCTGATGCGCGACGTCGTGCTGGGCATGCACAATGAGGAACGGGAATCGCTGGGGCTTTCGCCCTTGGCCTGGGATAGCGCCCTGGCCGCCGATGCGGCCCGCTATGCCCGGCAGATGGCGCAGACCAACATCTTCCGCCATTCCGCCCGCGCCAGCCGCGCCGTTCCCAGCGGCGAGAATCTCTGGATGGGATCGCGCGGCCTCTATGATTATCAGCTGATGGTGGGCTCCTTCATCGATGAGAAGCGGCTGTTCCGGCGGAGCGGCAAGCTGCCCGACCTCAGCGTCACGGGCCGATGGGAAGATGTCGGCCATTATACCCAGATCATCTGGCGCGGCACTCGCAAGGTCGGCTGCGCCCTGGCGGAGGGGCAGAGCTACGACTATCTCGTCTGCCGCTATTATCCGGCGGGCAATATATTCGGCCGCAATCCCCTGGATGGGGAGGATGGCGTCCAATCCTGACGGGATGGAGCCAGTCGAGGCCGGCCGGCGGCGGCGCCCGTCGGCTGGGTCATCCCATCTATTTGCGGAATTGCTCCGCCGCCGCGCAGGCGAGTTGATCGGCCCGCTCATTTTCGGGGTGGCCGGCATGGCCTTTCACCCATTGCCATGTCACCTTGTGGCGGGCCGCGGCCCTGACCAGCTCCTGCCAGAGTTCCGCATTCTTCACCGGCTTCCTGTCGGCCGTCTTCCATCCATTCTTCTGCCAGCCGAACACCCATTTGGTGATGCCGTCCATCACATATTTGCTGTCGGTATAGAGCGTCACCTGGCATGGACGTTTCAACGTCTCCAACGCCTGCATGGCGGCCATCATCTCCATGCGATTGTTGGTCGTCTGCGCTTCACCGCCGGAGATCTCCTTCTCCGTCTCGCCAAAGCGCAGCACGGCGCCCCAGCCGCCGGGGCCGGGATTGCCCTTGCACGCGCCGTCGGTGAAGATCTCGACCTGGGGAAGGGTGCTCATGCGCCGAGCAGCATGGCCGGATCGGCAGCGGCGTAGAATTCCAGGCGGCGCAGATAGGCCAGCGGGTCCTTGCGCGTCACCAGCGCATCGGCGGGCGTATTGATCCAGTCATAGGCGCGCGTCAGCAGGAAGCGGAGCGCCGCACCCCGGCAGAGGACGGGAAAGGCGGCCCTTTCGGCTTCGGTCAGGCCGTGCGTTTCCCGATAGCCGGCACCCAGCGCCGCCGCCCGATCGCCGTGCCATGTCGCGCCGTCATTGCTGAACACCCAGGCGCTGTGGGTGACGGCCAGATCATAGGCGCGGGTGTCGGTGCAACTGAAATAGAAGTCGATGAGGCCCGTCACCCGATCGCCCAGCATCAGCACATTGTCCGGGAAGAGGTCTGCATGGATCACGGAGCGAGGCAGCTCGGCGGGCCAATGGGCGTCGAGGAAAGCGAGTTCCTCCGCCACGCGGGCCTTGAGGCCCGGCGCGATCCGGTCGAAGTCCGCGCCGCATCTGGCGGCCAGATCATGCCAGCCGGGGAGATCGAGGGCATTGCGGCGCGTGCCGGCAAAGCCCTCCGCCGCCCGGTGCATCGCGCCCAGCGCCGCGCCCGCGGCCCGGGCCTGGCCCGCGGTCGGTTCGGTCACGGAGATGCCGGTCAGGAATTCGATCAGGCAGGCGGGGCGACCGGCAAGCTGTTGAAGCCGCCTGCCTTCCCGGTCCGCGATGAAACGGGGGACGAGGCAACCGCGTGCGCCCAGATGGTCGAGCAGGTCCATGAAGAAGGGCAGGTCCGCCTCATTCACCCGCTTTTCATAGAGGGTGAGGATATAGCGATGACCATTGCCGTCCGGGCCGGTGGTCTCCAGCAGATAATTGCTGTTCTCCACCCCCTCCGCAATGCCCTTGGCGGAAACGAGGCGTCCGGCGTCGTAGCGGGTGAGGAAAGCGTCGATCTCTTCGGCGGGAACCTGGGTATAGACGGCCATGGAGTTACGCGGCCTCCAGTCCGCGGGGGAGTTTGAACGCAATGCTTTCCCGCGCGGTTTCGACCTGCTCCTCGGCCACGGAAAATCTCTCACCGATCCGGTCCACCACTTCCCGCACCAGTACTTCGGGGGCGGATGCGCCGGCGGTAAGGCCCAGCGTGTTCACACCCTCCAGCCAGGCGAAGTCGATCTCGTCCGCGCGCTGGATCAGGCGAGCGGGCGTGCCTTCGCGCTCCGCCACCTCGACCAGCCGCAGCGAGTTGGAGCTGTTGGGCGCGCCGATCACATAGACGGCGTCGCACCGGGCGGCGATGGCCTTCACCGCCGCCTGCCGGTTGGAGGTGGCGTAGCAGATGTCCTCCCCCTTGGGCGCATGAATGGTGGGGAAGCGGCGCTGGAGCGTGGCGACGATCGCGGCAGTGTCGTCGACGGACAGCGTCGTCTGCGTCAGGAAGGCGAGATTGTCGGGATCGGCGGGGGTAAAGGCCTCTGCATCCTCCACCGTTTCGACAAGGGTCATATGCCCCGCCTCGACCTGACCGAAGGTGCCGATCACCTCCGGATGGCCCTTATGGCCGATGAAGAGGATATGGCGCCCCGCTTCCACCTGCCGTTCGGCCTGGCGGTGGACCTTGCTGACCAGCGGGCAGGTGGCGTCCAGATAGTCGAGCCCGCGCTCCTCCGCCTTGGCCGGGACCGTCTTGGGAACGCCGTGGGCGGAAAAGACCACGGGCAAGCCGTCGGGAACCTGGTCCAGTTCCTCGACGAAGATCGCGCCCTTCGCCTTCAGTCCGTCGACCACATATTTGTTGTGGACGATCTCGTGCCGGACATAGACAGGCGCGCCATATTTCTCGATCGCCCTTTCGACGATGACGATGGCGCGGTCGACACCGGCGCAAAAGCCGCGCGGGGCGGCGATCAGCAGCTTCATGGGCGGAAGATCGGTCATGCCTGCCGCTTAGGCCAATGTGGCTTTGGAGGAAAGCCGCTTCCTTGCCGCCCTGTGCAGTTTGAGTTGCGTGGGGGACGGGCTATGGATAAGAAGCCCAACGCCTGTTCCCAAGGGATTGCCTGTGACCTTTTCTCGATTTGCGCTGACCGGAATGATCGCCATGGCCCTTGCGGGCTGTTCCCAGCGGGGCGAAATCGATCCCACCGGCGGCATCGTGGCCGTGCGATCGGCCTGTCCCGTCGCGGCGATCCCGGCGCAGACCGGCGACGTCACCCTGTTCAATCCGGCGGGCAGCACGGATGCCCGTGCGATCGACGTGGTGGCGGAGATCACCAACCTGCGCTCCACCTGCTCGGAAGGGGACCAGCTTTACACGGAGGCGACCTTCACCGTGAACGCCCGCCGCAGCGATGCGGGCGCGGCGCGGCAGGTGACGCTGCCTTATTATTCCGCTGTGGTGCGGGGCGGCAACGCCGTCGTCGCCAAGCGTGTTGGCCAGGTGGTGCTCGACTTTCCGGCGGGGCAATATCGCGCCACCACGACCGCCAAGGCCGGCTCCTATGTGAACAGGGCCGCCGCGACGCTGCCGGCCGACATCCAGCGCAAGATCACGGAGAAGCGCAAGGCGGGGGATGCCGACGCGGCGATCGACCCCTTCGCGCAGCCGGACGTCAAGGCGGCCTTGCAGCGAACCAGCTTCGAGCTGCTCGTGGGTTTCAACCTGACCCAGGATCAGCTCCGTTACAACGCGACCCGCTAAGCTTAGCTCAGTTCATTTCCCCGTTCGGGCCGAGCTTGTCGAAGCCCTTGTTTCTTGAAGAAAAAGGGCGACCCTTCGACAGGCTCAGGGTGAACGGGTCCTGGTAGAAAGTTCGCCCAGTGTCTCTTTACAACCGCTTCACCGCCCATCTCGATGCCGTGCTCGACGCGCTGGAGGCTGACGGCACGCTGCCCGCCGGCCTCAACCGCAAGCCGGTGACGGTCGAACCGCCGCGCGATCCAGGCCATGGCGATCTTGCCACCAACGCCGCCATGGTGCTGGCCAAGCCCGCCGGCAGCAATCCGCGCGCGCTGGCGGAGAAGATCGTCGCGGGCCTGGAAAGGCTGGACGAGGTAGAGAGCGCATCGATTGCCGGCCCAGGCTTCATCAACCTGAAGCTGACCGACGCCACCTGGCGGGCGGAACTCGCCGCGATCCATGCGGAGGCGGAGGAATATGGCCGCTCCTCGACAGGCGAGGGCGTGACGGTCAACGTCGAATATGTCTCCGCCAATCCGACCGGCCCCATGCATATGGGCCATTGCCGGGGGGCGGTGGTGGGCGACGCGCTCGCCACGCTGCTGGAGCATGTCGGGCACAAGGTGATCCGCGAATATTATATCAACGATGCCGGCGGGCAGGTGGACGTGCTCGCCCGGTCGGCGCATGTGCGCTATCGCGAGGCATTGGGCGAGGCGGTAGGAGAGATTCCCGAGGGTCTTTATCCCGGTGATTATCTGGTGCCGGTGGGGCAGTTGCTGGCCGCCGAATATGGCGACAAATATGTCGGTGCGCCGGAGAGCGAATGGCTGGTGCCGTTCCGCACCAGAGCGGTCGCGGCGATGATGGAGATGATCCGCAGCGATCTGGCGCTGCTGGGCATCCATCATGACATATTCTCTTCCGAGGCCGAGTTGCAGGCGGCAGGCAAGCCCGAAGCGGCCGAAAAATGGCTGCGCGCGCACGACCTCGTCTATGACGGCGTGCTGGAAGCGCCCAAGGGCGAGACGCCGGAGGATTGGGAGCCGGTCGAACTGCCGCTGTTCCGCTCGACGAAATTCGGAGACGATCAGGACCGGCCGATCAGGAAGTCGAACGGAAGCTGGACCTATTTCGGCGCCGACATGGCCTATCATTTCCAGAAGGCGCAGACGGCCGACCAGTTGATCGACATCTGGGGCGCGGACCATGGCGGCACGGTGAAGCGCATCCAGGCCGCCGTCGCCGCGCTGACGGAGGGCAAGGCGCGCTTCGACGTCAAGCTGATCCAGATGGTCCGCCTGCTGCGCGACGGCGAGCCGGTGAAGATGTCCAAGCGCGCCGGCAATTTCGTGACGCTGGCCGATGTGGTTCGCGAAGTGGGCAAGGATGTGGTCCGCTTCACCATGCTGACGCGCAAGGCCGACGCGCAGATGGACTTCGACTTCGCCAAGGTGGTGGAGGCGTCGAAGGACAATCCGGTCTTCTATGTGCAATATGCCCATGCGCGCATTTCCTCGCTCGGACGGCGGGCGGAGGAGGCGGGGATCGACCTGCCCGCGCCCGACCTGTCCCGCCTTGGGACGGAGGAGCTGGGGCTGGTGAAGCTCGCCGCGCAGTTCCCGCGTGTGGTGGAGGGGGCGGCTTCGGCCCGTGAACCGCATCGCATTGCCTTCTATCTCAATGACTTGGCTTCGGCCTTCCATAGCTGGTGGAATCTGGGCAACGACAATCCGCGGGCGCGGGTCATCCTGACGGACGACCCGGCCACCACTTCCGCGCGGCTTTTCTTGAGCCGGGGAATCGGGCAGATCATCCGCAACGGGTTGGCGCTGATGGGCGTTGCGGCCCTGAACGAGATGCAATGACCGGCGGAGTTTGATCGAGATGGGCGATTATGCGCGGGGAAGGCTGGACCTGGACGATGAGGAGCGTCTGCCCTGGCTGGAACCCGCCATCGAGGATGAGGAGGAGCCGGGGCTGTCGCCGCTGCGGCTGCTGGGCTTCATTCTCTTTGGCCTGGTCCTGATCGGCGCGGTCGTCGCGGGGGTCTGGCTGATCCAGAACCGGACGGGCGGCGCCGGGGGCGAGGGTAAGCTGATCGCCGCGCCTGCCGGCGACTATAAGATTCCGGCCAAGGAAGCCGACGCCAAGAAGTTCGATGGTGAGGGCGATGCCAGCTATGCCGCGAGCGAGGGCGTGGCGCGTGACGGGCGAATCGATCCGACCCGCGTGCCGGAGGCGCCGATCACGCCGACCGGGACAGCGGATAATGCGCGCCCTGCGGTGCAAGGCAAGCCGTCGCAGAGCGTCACGGCGCGCGTGGCGGACGAGACCAGCGCCCGGCCGGCGACGGCGGCGGCCCGGCCGGCGGGCGGCGGCATGATCCAGCTTGGCGCCTATGGCAACCAGGCCTTCGCCAAGGATGCGTGGAAGCGGCTGTCCAAGCGCTTCACCTATCTGGAGCCGTTGCCCATGTCGATCGAGCAGGCCGAGGTGGGCGGCAGCACCGTCTATCGCCTGCGCGCGGCGGCGGGCGGGCAGGCGAGTACGCTCTGCGGCAAGCTCAAGGTCGCGGGCGAAAGCTGCATGGTGGTGAATTAGGGGAATGGGACTTGGCCCGAAATGGCCGTCCTGAGACATTCCTCCTCCCGCAGGCGGGAGGGGGAATGTCTTGGACCCACCCATTTATGTCCCTTGGCCAAATCCCACCGATCCTGCGGCAAGGCCGGAACAACCCCTTCGACAGAGCCGCTTTCAGCCGCTACCATCGCTCCGCATGAAACCCGTTATCTTCGGCCTTTCCGGCGAGACACTGACTTCCGATGAACGCGCCTTCTTCGCGGAGGCCGATCCGGCGGGTTACATCCTCTTCCGCCGCAATATCGTGGATCGGGGGCAACTTCGCGCATTGACCGACAATCTGCGCGCGTTGCATGGTCGGGACGATCTGCTCATCATGATCGATCAGGAAGGCGGCCGGGTCGCGCGGATGCAGGCGCCGGTCTGGCCCAGCTTTCCTCCTGGCGCGGTGTTCGACAAGCTCTACGAAATCGCTCCGTCCAGCGCCATCGCGGCGGCCCATGCCAATGCGCGGGCCATTGCCACCACATTGGCGGAAGTCGGCATTACCGTCGATGCGCTGCCGTTGCTCGACGTGCGGCAGGAAGGGGCAAGCGACATCATGGGCGACCGCACCCTCGGCGCGGAGCCGATGCGGGTCGCCGCGCTGGGGCGAGCGGTGATCGAAGGGCTGGCCGATGGCGGCGTGGTCGGTATCGTCAAGCATATGCCGGGGCATGGCCGGGCGATGGTCGACAGCCATCATGAACTGCCCATCGTCACCGCCGACGAGGATGCCCTGGCGATCGATCTGGCACCGTTCCAGGCGTTGAAGGATGCGCCCATGGGGATGACGGCGCATGTCGTCTATACGGCCTGGGACCCTGACCTGCCGGCCAGCCTCTCCCGTTCCGTGATCGACACGATCATCCGTGGGCGGATCGGCTTTGCCGGGCTGCTGGTGTCCGACGATCTGGACATGAAGGCGTTGAAGGGCAGCATCCCGGAACTGGCGGCGGCAACGGTGGCGGCAGGCTGCGATCTGGCGCTCAATTGCTGGGGGCGGATGGACGATATGGTCGGCATTGCCGGCCTGCTGCCGGACATCGGGACCGAGGCGAAGGCAAGGCTGGACCGGGCGATGGCGTCGAGCGGCGCACCGCCCGGGGGACCGCCGCTGGAGGAACTGCTCGCCACCCGCGACGCCTTGCTGGCGATGGTGCCGGCGTGAGGCGGGGCGCCGATTGCCGGAAAGCGCCCTGCTAGCGATGGACGACCTCTTCGCCCCTGCCGCCGCGCCCCGGCCCGACATGCTGACCGTCAGTTTCGAAAGCTGGGAGGGGCCGCTCGACCTGTTGCTGGCGCTGGCGCGGACGCAGAAGGTCGACCTGCGCGAAATCTCCATCCTCGCGCTGGTCGAACAATATCTCGCCTATATAGAGGGCGCGCGGAAGCTGAAGCTGGAACTGGCGGCCGACTATCTGGTGATGGCGGCGTGGCTGGCCTATCTCAAATCCTCGCTGCTGCTGCCGAGGGAGGCGCAGCCCGAACCCAGCCCCGAGGAACTGGCGCTGCGTCTGCAATTGCGGCTCCAGCGGCTTCAGGCGATGCGGGAGGCGGGGGCCCGGCTGATGGCGCGCGACCGCATCGGCCGCGACGTGTTCGTCCGCGAAAGGCCCGAAGGCCTGCGCCTCGTCCGCAAGGCGAAATGGGCGGCCAGCCTGTTCGACCTGATCCAGTCCTACGGCCAGGTCCGTGCGCGGACGCAGCCGGTGGTGCATATGGTCGCGGTGCGGCCGGTCATGACCCTGGACGAGGCGATACAGCGCGTCGGCACGCTGGTGGGGGCGGCGATCGACTGGACCGCGCTTGAAGCCTTCCTGCCGAGCGGGCAGGATGGGCCGATGGCACGATCGGCATTGGCCAGCAGTTTCGTCGCCGCGCTGGAACTGGCGCGGCAGGGGCGGCTGGAAATCCAGCAGGACGGGATTTTCGAACCCATTTTCCTGCGGGCCGCCGTGCCGGAACCGAATGCGGGGCGCCTATTGTGATCGAGGAACAGGACGATTTCCTTCGTGCGGTGGAGGCCGTGCTGTTCGTATCGGAACAGCCGCTGACCCTGGGCGAAATCAAGCTGCATGTGGGGGAGGCGGGCGATCTTGCCGCCGCGCTGGCGACGATCAGCGGTCATTATGCGGGGCGCGGCGTCAATCTGGTCGAGCGGGGCGGGCGCTGGCATTTCCAGACGGCGGCCGACCTTTCCCATATCCTTCGCCGGGAGAAGGACGAGACGCGCAAGCTGTCGCGCGCCGCCATGGAGACGCTGGCGATCATCGCCTATCATGAACCCGTCAGCCGGGCCGAGATAGAGGCCATTCGCGGCGTTCAGGTGGCGAAAGGCACGCTGGACGTGCTGATGGAGGCGGGCTGGGTCAGGCCCGCCGGACGCCGGGAGGTGCCGGGAAGGCCGCTGATCTACGCCACCACGGTAGAATTTCTGTCACATTTCGGCCTTAGCAGCCGCAGGGACCTGCCGGGTATCGACGACTTGCGGGCCGCCGGCCTGCTCGATCCCGTCGATTTGGCGCTTGAGGGTCTGGGCGCCCAATCCGTTGTGGAAAATGATGAGGAAGACGCCTAGATCATGCTTGGGCCTTTGTCTGGCCGAAACATGATCTGCGGGTTTGTTCGCCGTGATTTCCGGGCCGTGAAATATTTCCATTTCACGCGAAATCACTCTAGATAAGACGCAGTTTCAGGAGTGTGTTCAAATGGGTTCCTTTTCGCTGATGCACTGGGTCATCGTTCTCCTGGTGGTCATGCTGCTGTTCGGCGGCGGCCGCATCTCCGGGTTGATGGGCGACGTCGCCAAGGGCATCAAGAGCTTCAAGAAGGGCATGGAGGACGACGACGTGCCCGCCAAGCCCGCCACGCGCATCGAGGGCCATCGCGTGCCCGAACAGGACGCGCCCACCGCGACGGAAGAAAAGACCAAGGCCTGATTTTTCCTTCGGCCGGGGCGGTAGGCACGCATGTTTGGTATCGATTCGTCTGAACTTCTGGTGATCGTCATCATTGCGGTGATCGTCATCGGCCCGAAGGACCTGCCGCGCGCGCTCTACAAGGTGGGGCAGATCGTGGGCAAGGCGCAGTCCATGGCGCGCCATTTCCGCACCGGCATCGATGCGATGGTCCGCGAGGTGGAGCTGGAGGAACTGGAGAAGAAATGGGCCGCGCAGAACAAGCGGATCATGGAAGAGCATCCGCCGGAGACGCTTGCGCCTGAAACCGCCGGTGAAACCGGCGCATTGCCAGCACCCGCCGCCGCAGCGGCAGCCGGAGAGGTGCCGCCCTTCGCCGCTGAATCGGCCCCGGCGAGCGAAGCGCCCCCCTATGTCGCCCCGCCAGCGACGGACGGACCGCCCTATGTGGCGCAGGAACCGGTGCGGAAGGACGACGCGGCGGCATGAAGGACATCGACGACAGCAAGGCGCCTTTGCTCGACCATCTGATCGAGCTGCGCGGACGGCTGCTCAAATGCGTCTATGCGCTGTTCATAACGGGCGCGATCTGTTTCTATTTCTCCGAGCAGTTGTTCGCGATCCTGGTCCATCCGCTGAAGGAAGCCTTTGGCGACGATGGCGGGCGGCTGGTCTACACCAAGCTGTATGAAGCCTTTTTCGTTCAGGTGAAGATCGCGGTCTTCGGCGCTTTCTGCCTGTCTTTTCCGATCATCGCGAACCAGCTCTGGGCCTTTGTCGCGCCGGGGCTCTATGCGAAGGAAAAGAAGGCGCTGCTGCCGTTCCTCATCGCCACGCCCTTCCTTTTCGCCATGGGCGCATCGCTGGCCTATTTCGTGGTGATGCCCACGGCCTTCCACTTCTTCCTGGAATTTCAGGGCAACAGCAGCGGCCTGCAGGTGGAGGCGTTGCCGAGTGCGGACAGTTATCTGGGGCTGGTGATGCAGTTCATCCTCGCCTTCGGCATCAGCTTCTTGATGCCGGTGCTGCTGATGCTGCTCAACCGCGCCGGCTTTGTGAGCCGGGCGCAGTTGATTGGCCTGCGCCGCTACATGATCGTGGCCGCTTTCGTACTGGCGGCGGTGCTGACGCCGCCGGACGTGGTCTCGCAGCTCATGCTGGCGATTCCGCTGCTGGCTCTTTATGAAATCACCATCATCGCTATCTGGTTCACCGACCGGAAGCAGGCCAAGGATCTGGCCACCAGCGAAGCGGCGGACGCTGCGGGTTGAAAAAAGGCTCGCTGTGAAGCGAGCCTTTCCATCAGATCAGTTGGCGGCGTTTTCGACCGCCTGGCCGGCGCTTTGCACATCCTTGCCGGCGCCTTCGACCGTGTTGCAGGCCGCGACCATCAACGAACCGGTCAATAGAAGGGCGGCCAATATCTTCCTGGTCATCATCGTCTCCTTTTCAGAGCCTTTGTCCTGCATAGCTGGCAGGAAATGCTTCAACCGGGCGTCATGCCGGTGACCACTGAACAACCCGCTGCCCGGAAAAGCGTTCCGAGAGCGAAAATATCTCTGATTTCCGGGAGTTGGCTAAAAAATTCTGAGCCCGGAACGCGTCGGGGGGGGGAGATGCGTTCCGGGCTCATGTTTTTTTGGATAGCAAGAGCGGGGGGCAAAAGATTTGCTATCCGCAGTGCAGAACCCATGAAGGAAGGATTAGGTTCCCCAGGTCCGAAAAAATGATGAGAAATTTATTTCGTTATTTTTCAACGGTTTGATTGGTTTCTGAAACGGTAACCATAAAATAATCGGCATTTTTCCGCAAAAAAAGCTCGTCAGATCAGCGGCCGGCCGCTGTTGCGATATTCGGGGCGGACCGTCGATTGGGGAAGGCCCGGCGCATCGGGAGACAGAGGGGCAAAAGGCCCGGTGACGGGCGCGGCCGGCGCGGGGGATGCCGTGACGGGTTCCGCCACCATGGGATCGAACATCGGGGACTTCGCGGTCAATGCCAGTCGGGCAGGCCCCGACTGTGTTTCGCGCCCCGAATAAGCCATGCGGAAAGCGGCGGCCGTGCCACCGGCACCGGGCGGGCGGTAGAAGATATGCGCGCCGATCACGGCAACCGGCCGCATCGCGCCGGCCCATTCGGGTCGCACCGCCAGCGTATGATAATAGGTGGCAAGGCCGACGGGCCGATAGACCATGCCGGAAAGCGCCTGAGCGGCGATGCGGCGGGCGCGCGCCCATCCGTCCGCGCTCGCGCCGCGCGCCATGGAGCCGTCGCAGCTGAAGGTGAACTGGCAGCGATAGTCGGTGCGTTCCGACCCCTGGTAGATGACGCCGCACACGCTCTTGGGCCAGGCGGGGTTGCGGACGCGGTTCAGCACCACCTGCGCCACGGCGCGTTGCCCGTCCTCCGGCTCGCTCCCCGCCTCATAATAGACGGCGGATGTCAGGCAGTTGAGCGCCCGATAGCTGTCGAGCGCGGTCAGGCCCCGGAAAGCCATGGCGGGAGCAGCCTGCACGGCATCAAGCCCAAGTACATGCTCGCTTCGCAGCGTTGCGGCGCCGGGCGCGGGATCGAAGGCGCCCTGCGCGAAGAAGAAGGCGGATCCGGGGAAATTCTCACCGGGCTTCTCCGCGGGATCATCCTGCGCATGGTTGGCGGCCAGCAGGTCAAGCGGTGCCGCTGTGATCAGGCGCGGCGCGGCGAGGGCGAGCAGCGCCAGCGCGGCGACGACGCCGTGCCTCACCCCTGTCCGCTGGCCCTTCAAAGCCCCGTTTCCCCCGAAAATCCGCATGTTGGCGCTTATCATAGGGGAAAAGCCTCGCCAGTTCCCCTGCGGAATCCGGCCTGTCCCGCTCTGAGACGGTGGAGGATGCAAAGCTTAATGAGTCCAGCGACAATCCCGACTTTCGCGCGGCCATCAATCCGTTGCTTGGCAAGCGCGTATCTGGTCCGCTATGCGGAAGCCATGCTGGTTCAGAAAGATAGTCTCGCCCTGATTGGCAACACGCCGTTGGTGCGCCTTGCCGGCCCTTCGGAAGAGACGGGTTGCGACATTTACGCCAAATGCGAATTCGCCAATCCCGGCGCTTCGGTAAAGGATCGCGCGGCGCTGTTCATCGTCAACGATGCGGAGGAAAAGGGGCTGTTGAAGCCCGGCGGCACCATCGTCGAGGGGACGGCGGGAAATACCGGCATCGGGCTGGCGCTGGTTGCCAACGCCAAGGGCTATCGGACGATCATCGTCATGCCCGAGACGCAGAGCCGCGAGAAGATGGACACGCTGCGCGCGCTGGGCGCCGAGCTGGTGACGGTGCCGGCGGCGCCCTATTCCAATCCCGGCCATTTCGTCCACACCTCCCGCCGCCTGGCGGAAGAGACGGAAGGTGCGATCTGGGCCAACCAGTTCGACAATATCGCCAACCGCAAGGCGCATATCATTGGCACCGCCGAAGAAATCTGGACCCAGATGGACGGGCAGATCGACGGTTTCACCTGCGCGGCGGGCACGGGCGGGACGATCGCGGGCGTGGGGCTGGGCCTGAAGGCGCATGACGAGAATATCACCATCGCGCTCAGCGATCCGCATGGCGCGGCGCTTTACAATTATTATGCTCATGGCGAGCTGAAGGCGGAAGGGTCTTCGGTGGCCGAGGGCATCGGGCAGGGACGCATCACCGCCAATCTGGAGGGTGCGCCGATCGATACCCAGTTCCGCATTTCCGATGAGGAAGGGCTGCTCTGGGTACGGCGTCTGCTGGCCGAGGAAGGGCTGTGCCTGGGCCTGTCGTCGGGCATCAATGTCGCGGGCGCGGTGGCGCTGGCGAAACGCCTTGGGCCCGGCAAGCGGATCGTCACGATCCTGTGCGATACCGGATTCCGTTATCTTTCAACGCTTTATAATCGCGAATGGCTGGAATTGAAGGGCTTGACTGTCTTCCCCTGGCTCGCGCAAACTCGTTGACCGCCGACACAGGTCGCGGCGGCGATAAAAAAGAGCGCTTCATGGCTGAAACACCCCGCCAACAGGAAGGGTTGCAGCGTGTCCAGATTGGCCTCACCGGGCTGGCGGGCGTGGTGTTGCTCGTGGGTCTGGCGAATATCGTGATCGACAAGGCGCGGATAGACGATCCGGCGGTGCCGCCGCCGACCGTGCCCACGCTGGACGTGAATGCGGTATCGCCCAAGGAGCCGCTGGCGGAACTGGGCGTGCAGCCCGCGCCGGAGCAGGCGCCGATCGTGCCGGACCTGCAACCCGACCCCAATCTCAAGAAACCCATGGATCGCGAGATTCCGCCGGCTTCGCGCTGATGCTGGCGGGTTCGGCTTGAAGGCTGCGCTTCGGACATTTGTGATGCTGGCTCTGCCCGGGCTCCTGGTGCTGCTTGGCGGGTGGCCCGCGCTGCTGCGGACCGGGCAGGTCGATCCTCGAGGCTGGATGGTTCCGGCACTGCTGTCGATCCCGATGGCCGCTGTGCTGAAGGCGCGGCTGGGGGACGGGGCGGCGTGGTGGGCCGGGCTGGGAACGATTGGGACGGTGCTGTCCTGCGCGTTTCTGGCGGCTTGGCGCGTGCCGGCTTTGCTGCCCGTGCTTTGGTTGCTTGCGGTGATGCTGGCGGCCATGTTTGCGGGATTGATGTTCCGTATTCCCACCAAGGCGCTTGAGAGAGACGAATGGCTCGCGACCGCCCGGTCCAAATGGCGGGACTGGGTTCCTGCCTTCGCAGGAACAGGGCGGATTGCTGCGATGGGTCTGGCCTTGCTGGCTCTCGCGGCGTGCTGGCTGGCTCAGGAGCCGGCTGTTCAGCACGCGCCTCATCCTGCCAAATTGTCCGTCATCACCGGACTGCCGCTATTCTGGCGCGATGGCGCCCAGGTGGATGCGCCCATCGTCACCGTCCTCCGCCAGCGATTCGACCTGAGCCCCCTCGATTCGCCGCTCGCTCTGGAAAACAGCCCTGCCAAGACGCTCCTCCTCGCCCAGCCGCGGGCTTTTTCGATGGATGAACTGGTCGCGTTGAACGGATGGATCAGCCGGGGCGGCAAGGCGCTGGTCCTGGCCGATCCGGAACTGCGTTGGCCGATGGACCTGCCGTTGGGCGACCGGCGGCGACCGCCGGCCGTCACCTTGCTCGCGGCGATGATCGAATATTGGGGCGTCAGGCTGACGCCCCCCAGCGCGGGCGAAAAGCGTCATTTTCTGGGCGATGGGCGGGTGTTGACCGTCTATTCCGCCTCCGGTTTCGAGGATGCGGGGCCGAAGTGCCGCATCGTGGGGCGGGGGTTGGTGGCGCGCTGCATGGTGGGGAAGGGCAGCGCAACCATCGTCGCGGATGCCGATCTGATCGACGACAGGCTCTGGCTCGCGGATGCCGCCGTGTCGTTGGAGCCCGGACAATGGACCGCCGATACCCCGCAGTTCGTGGCGGAAGCTTTGGGCGCCACGCTTCCGGCGGGGCGGCGCTGGGTCCGGTCGGGTGACGCGCTGGTCAACGCCGTTCGCTGGGCGGTCCTCGTCGGGATTTTCTGGGCGGCCTTGGGAACCGTGTTTTTCCGGCGGCGCGGGGCGGCTCCCTTGGACCTTTCTTCGCCACGTCCTGCCCGGCCAACGCCATTTAAAGAGGGTTAATTACCAGAACAAAACAGGATTTCCCGGCTTTTCCCAAAATATCCCTTTTCTTGCACCCCGTGGCTTGGTATTTGAAAGCCATAGGGGTTTGTCAGGCTTTGCTAGTCCTGTGAGCCGGTTCGTCTCTGCGCGAATCCGGCTGGCGATAGCCTGCGCCCCGGGAACAGAGGGGCAGCAGTCCAAAAGTGTCGGAAGTCATTCTCTATACGGGCAACGCATTCAGCGTCGCGGACGGCAAGGGCCGTTTCGTGCTGCCCCTGGAGATGCGCCGGCAGGTCAAGCTGTCCAGCGGCAATGAAACCCGGCTTTTCCTCTCGGTCCATGGCGGCAACCCCTGCGCCACGGGCTTTGGCGAATCGCACCGCCGCCATCTGTTCACCGAAGTCGAGGAACTGGCCCGCGAAGCGCGCGCCGCGGGGCGCGACTATGATGCCGATCTGGAACTGGAGCGCCGCCTCGGCACGATCGAGGAGGTCAATTTCGATGACGGCGGCCGCTTCGCCATGCATCCCGACATCAAGGAGGAATATGGCATCGCCGACGCCGTCTTCTTCTATGGCGTGGGTCGCTACATCCAGATCTGGAAGCCGGAAACGCTGGTCGACAGCAAGGACCGGCCGGAACTGATCCGCAACAAGGTTCGCCGCTGGCTGGACCAGCGGACGGCGGGAGGGGCCAGGTGAGCGCTTCCGCCGATCATGCCAAGGACCCCGAGCGCCATATTCCGGTGCTCATCGACGAAGTGCTCGACGCCCTCGCCATCAACCCCGGCGAGGTCCATGTCGACGGCACGTTCGGCGCGGGCGGCTATTCGGGCGCCATGGCGGACAAGGGGGCGAGGGTCTTCGCCTTCGACCGCGATCCCGACGCGATTCGCGAAGGGCAGGCGCTGGCCGACGAAAAGGGCATCACCCTGATCGCGGGCGAATTTTCGCGGATGGAGCAACTGCTGGCGGACCGGGGCGTGACATCGGTTTCCGGCGTCACGCTGGACATCGGCGTTTCGTCCATGCAGCTCGACCGGCCGGAGCGGGGCTTTTCCTTTCAGGGCGACGGGCCGCTCGACATGACGATGAGCCGGAGCGGGATGAGCGCCGCCGATTTCCTGAACAATGCCCCTGAGCAGGAGATTGCCGACATCCTCTATCGCTATGGCGAGGAGCCCCGCTCGCGCCGCGTGGCGAAGGCGATCGTCGAGGCGCGGCCGCTGGAGCGTACCGGGCAACTCGCCGGCGTCGTGCGCAAGGCGCTTGGCCACAAGCCGCATGACAAGAAGGACCCCGCCACCCGCACCTTCCAGGCGATCCGCATCCATGTGAATCGCGAGCTGGAGGAACTGGAGCGGGGGCTGGAAGCGGCCGAGGCGATGCTGGAGGAGGGCGGCCGGCTGGCGGTCGTCACCTTCCACAGCCTGGAGGACCGCATCGTCAAGCAGTTCCTGCGCAACCGCAGCGGCAGCGAGGCGAGCGGATCGCGCCATTTGCCCCAACTCCAGTCCGGTCCCGCGCCGACTTTCGAAAGGCCAGCCAAGGCGGTGCGGCCCGGCATGGCGGAACTGGCGCGCAATCCCCGCTCCCGATCCGCCACGCTGCGCAGCGCCGTTCGCACGTCCGCCCCTGTTTCCCCCCGCCGAACCCAAGACAGGAAACCCCGCTCATGATCGCGGTCAAGAGATTGCAGAGCCTGATCTGGATCCTTCTGGTCGCGCTGGGGGCGCTGGGCGCTTATCTGGTGTCGCTCAAGGTCGCGACCGAGCGTAATGAGTTGATGAAGGTGCGGGCGCAGATCGCGCGGGCCAAGGCCGACATCCGCTATCTGGAGACCGAGTTCAGCGCGCGGGCGAACATGCGGCAGCTTGAGCGCTGGAACCAGGACGACTTCATGTATGCGACGCCCACCGCCCAGCAATATCTGGCGGGCGAGCGGGCGCTGGCGCATCTCGACGGGGTGCAGCCCAATGGGCCCGATTATGTCGCGCCGCCGGTGATGGTGGCGATGGTGCAGACGCCCGCCGATCTGCCGTCGGCGCCGCAGGCCGCGCCCGCCAGCCCCGCGCCGACCCAGATCCGCAGCGACATCGCCGTGATCCGGGAGGCGCATGCGGCGGACAATGTCGACAAGATCGCCAAGGCGCCGCCCGTCAAGACGCCCAAGGAAAAGGCGAAGGAGGACGCCGACACGACGAAGCCCAATCCTGTCGCCCGCCGCGCGGAGCGGATGGCGATGCTGGACGCGAAGCTGCTCGACGACAGCACGCTGGGGGACATCAGCGCCAAAGCGAAGCGCGAGCGCGCCAAGGGGGATCGCTAGATGGCGACGATCATCGTTCAGCCGGGCGGCGCGAGAGCGGGCAAGCAGCGCGTCGACCTGACGGCGATCGCGCATAACCGGCTGATGTTGCTGCTGATCCTGTTCATGGCGATCACGGCGGTATTGATCCTGCGCCTGAGCTGGGTGGGGGTCTTCGCCGGCAACGGGCGGGGCGGCGACGCGATGGGCGGCCTTCCTGCGCGGGCCGACATTGTCGACCGCAACGGCGTGCCGCTGGCGCGCACCATGGATGCCTATTCGATTGCGGTGCGGCCTTCGCGGCTAATCGGCGACCCGTCCGAACTGGCGCGCAAGCTGCATGAGATATTCCCCGACGAACCGGAAGCCGCCTTCCACAAGAAGTTGACCGGGCGCGGCTGGGCCTATCTGCGCCGTCGCGCGTTGCCGGAAGAGGTGGCGGCCGTGAACGCCCTGGGCGAGATCGGCATCGAATTCCCGCGCGAGAAGGAGCGGCTCTATCCGCAGCGCACCTTGGCGGCGCATGTGATGGGCTTTGCGCCCAATACGGACGGCAAGGGCGGCATGGGCGTGGAAGCGGCGTTCAACGACCGGCTGACCGATGCGGCGCTGCGCGGCCAGCCCTTCGCCATGTCCATCGACAGCCGCGTGCAGGGCGCGCTGGAAAGCGAGCTGTACGCGCAGCTCGTCCAGACCCGCGCAAAGGGGGCGGGCGGCGTGATACTGGACGCCAATACCGGCGAGGTGATCGCCATGGCGTCAATTCCCGTGTTCGATCCCAACAAGCTGCAAAATTATGCGGGCAAGAGTTGCAGCGAATCGCCGCTCTGCAACCATATGGTGCAGGCGCGCTATGAACTGGGATCGGCGTTCAAGCCGCTGTCCATCGCCGCGGCGATGGATCGCGGCGTCGTCACTTCCATGTCGAAGACCTATGACGCGACGGCGCCGCTCGCCATTGCGGGCTTCCGGATCAAGGACGACCATCCGCTCGGCCGCTGGATCAACGTGCCGGAAATCCTGGTGCACAGTTCCAACATCGGTACGGCGCGGATCGCCGACCAGATGGGCGCGGAGCCTTTGCAGCATCTTTTCCGGGAGTTGCACTTCGATCAGCGCGCGCCGATCGAGCTCAATGAACGGGCAGGCACGCTCTGGCCGGCCAATTGGGGGCGCATCACGACGCTGACCGTTTCCTATGGCCATGGCATCGCCGTAACGCCTTTGCATCTCGCTTCGGCTTATGCGGCGTTGGTGAACGGCGGACTGTGGCGGCCCGCTACCTTGCGCAAATTGAAGGCGGACGAGGTGCCGGAGGGCCGCCGCGTCTTCTCCGCCGCGACCAGCGCGCGCATGCGCCAACTGTTGCGCATGATCGTGGCGGCGGGTACAGGTCGCAGCGCCGACGCCAAGGGATACCGGGTGGGCGGCAAGACGGGTTCCGCCGAAAAGCCCCAAGAGGGCCGGTATAACAAGACTTCGCTGGTGACGACTTTCGCTTCTGCCTTTCCCATGGACAATCCGCGCTATGTGGTCCTCGTCACCATGGACGAGGCGACGGGTCAATATGGCCTGCGCACGGCCGCCTGGACGGCGGCGCCGGTCGTGAAGCGGGTGGTGGAACGCACCGGGCCGATGCTGGGCGTGCTGCCCGACGAGCGGCGCGACGTCGACATTTCCGACCTCATGCCGCTGTTGCACGGCGACAAGGAGAAAGAATAATGCGCCTCGGGTCGCTTATCGAGGGGCTGGATGCGAAGCTCGATACAGGCGCGTCGCTGGACCTGCCGGTATCGGGCTTCGCGATCGATAACCGGAAGGTCGCGCCGGGCACGGTGTTCGGGGCCTTCCAGGGAGCACGGGTCAATGGCGAGGACTTCATTCCCGCCGCCGTGCAGGCAGGGGCGGTGGCGGTCGTCGCCCGGCCGGAGGCGCGGGTGGACGGCGCGATCCATATCGCGTCGGACAACCCCCGCCGCCTGTTCGCGCAGCTTGCCGCGCGCTATTTCGCGCCGTTTCCGGAGGTGACCGTTGCCGTCACCGGGACCAACGGCAAAACCTCCACCGTCGAACTGACCCGGCAGCTCTGGCGGATGCTGGGGCATAAATCCGCCTCCATCGGCACCCTGGGCGTGACCACCTCCGTGGATCAGGTTTCCACCGGGCTCACCACGCCGGACATCGTGACCTTCCTCGCCAACATGTCGGGCCTGAAGCGCGAGGGCATCACCCATGCCGCGTTCGAGGCGTCGAGCCACGGGCTGGCGCAATATCGCACTGAAGGGCTGCCCGTGTCGGCAGCGGCCTTCACCAACCTGTCGCGGGATCATCTCGATTATCATGGCGACATGGACAGCTATTTCGATGCCAAGATGCGGCTGTTCGACGAGGTGGTCGAGCCGCTGGGCGCGGCGGTCGTCTGGGCCGATGACGCATGGTCGGAAAAGGTTATCCAGCGGGCTACGAAGCGGGGGCTTCGTGTGCTGAGCGTCGGGGTGCAGGGGCAGGCATTGCGCCTTGCCAACCGCACCCCGACCCAGTTGGGCCAGACGCTGGACGTCGAGGTTGAAGGCAAAAGCCACAAGGTCAACCTGCCGCTGATCGGCGCCTATCAGGCGGCTAATGCGCTCACCGCCGCCGGTCTGGTGATTGCCGGCGGCGAGGATGCGGGCAAGGTGCTGGAACTGCTGGGCCGGGTGCAGCCCGTGCGCGGGCGGCTGGAGCGGGCCGTCATCACCAGGACGGGCGCCCCGGTCTATGTCGACTATGCCCATACGCCCGACGGGTTGCGTGCCGCCATCGAGGCGCTGCGGCCGCATACGCGGGGTCGGCTGATCGCACTGTTCGGCGCGGGCGGGGATCGCGACGCGGGCAAGCGGCCGCAAATGGGCAAGGTGGCGGCGGACCTTGCCGACCATGTGATCGTCACCGACGACAATCCGCGTTCGGAGGAGCCCTCCGCCATCCGCGCCGCCGTCATGGCGGGCGCGCCGGGCGCGGAGGAGATTGGCGGTCGCCGCGCCGCCATCGCCGCCGCCATCGCTCAGGCAGGCGCGGACGACATTGTCCTCCTGGCAGGCAAGGGGCATGAGCAGGGCCAGATCATCGGGGACCGGGTGCTGCCTTTCGACGATGTGACCGTGGCGCGGGAATGCGCCGGATGAGCGCACTCTGGACCTCCGAAGAGATTGCGCAGGCCACGGGGGGCGTCGCTTCGGCGCCCTTCGCCGTTTCTGGCGTGGCGTTCGACAGCCGCGAAGTGACGGGCGGCGACCTGTTCGTCGCGATGAAGGGCGAGGCCACGGATGGCCATCGCTTCGTCGACAAGGCGTTCGGTCAGGGCGCGGCGGGCGCCATCGTCAGCCAGCCGATCGCGCAGCCGCATGTGCTGGTGCCCGACAGCGCGGCGGCGCTGGAGGATCTTGGTCGCGCCTCCCGCGCGCGGATGCAGGGCAAGGTGGTCGGCGTCACCGGATCGGTGGGCAAGACCGGCACCAAGGAGGCGCTGTTCCATGCGCTCGATCGCATCTGTCCGGGGGAGGTCCACCGCTCCGTCAAGAGCTACAATAACCATGTCGGCGTGCCGCTGAGCCTGTCGCGCATGCCGCGCGAATCCGCCTTTGGCGTGTTCGAAATGGGCATGAACCATGCCGGCGAGCTGGCGGCGCTGACCCGGCAGGTGCGGCCGCATGTCGCCATCGTCACCGCCATCGCGCCGGCCCATATCGAATTTTTCGGCACCGAGGAGAAGATCGCGGAGGCCAAGGCCGAGATTTTCGAAGGGCTGGAGCCGGGCGGCACGGCGGTCATCCCCTATGACAGCCCGCATGTCGCGACCCTTTATGCCAAGGCGGAGAAGCATGCGGCACGAATCCTGACCTTCGGCTTCGATCCGGAGGCCGATGTCCGCGCCCGCGAAACCGTGCCTGCGGTGGGCGGCGGCACGCTGGTCACGGCGGCGCTGCCGGGCGTCGAACTGTGCTTCACCGTGGGGGCTCCGGGCGAACATTGGGTTTCCAACGCTCTGGCGGTGCTGGCGACGGTGGAGGCGCTGGGCGGCGATCTGGCGGCGGCGGGACTGGCGCTGGCGGAAATGCCGGGCCTTCCGGGTCGGGGTCAGCGGAGCATCCTGCCTGTCGAGGGCGGCGAGGCGTTGCTGATCGACGAAAGCTATAACGCCAATCCGCTGAGCATGACGGCGACGCTCAGGCAATTGGGCCGGGAGCAGGCGGAGCGCCGCATTGCCGTGCTGGGCGGGATGCGCGAACTGGGCGACCGCAGCCGCGAATTGCATGCCGGGCTGGTCGAACCGCTCACGGCGGGCCAGGTGGATTATGCGGTGCTGGTGGGCGAGGAGATGGAGCCGCTGGCGCAAGCGCTGGGCGGCGTCATCGCCTTCGACCATGTATCCGACGCAGCCAGCGCCACCGACCTCATTCGACATGAAATACGCGCGGGCGATGCGGTCCTGGTGAAGGGATCGAACGGCATCGGCCTCTCGCGCCTCGTCGCCGCGCTACAGGAAGCAAAGAACTGATGCTCTACTGGCTTGCCCAGACCATGGATTTCGCGGGTGTGTTCAACCTCATCCGCTATTTGAGCTTCCGGGCGGGCGCGGCGATCGCGACCGCGCTCATCATCGGCCTGCTGATCGGGCCGCGCTTCATCGGATGGCTGCGCGTGCGGCAGGGCAAGGGGCAGCCGATCCGTGACGACGGCCCGCAGACGCACCTCGCCAAGCGCGGCACGCCGACCATGGGCGGCCTCATGATCCTGACGTCCATGGTGTCGTCGGTGCTGCTGTGGATGGACCTTTCCTCCATCTATGTCTGGGCCTGCCTATTCGTGACGCTGGGTTTCGGCGCCATCGGTTTCCTCGACGATTATGACAAGGTGACGAAAGCCAGCCACAAGGGGCTTTCGGGCAAGATGCGCCTGGCCTTCGAGTTCCTGATCGCCGGTTTCGCGGCGTGGCTGATCGTCAGCCAGCATGGCAATACCGCGCTGTACGTGCCCTTCTACAACGGTCCGGCGATCGAACTGGGGCCGTTCTATTTCCTCTTCGCGGCCTTCGTGATTGTGGCGTTCGGCAATGCGGTGAACCTGACCGACGGTCTGGATGGGCTTGCGACGATGCCGGTCATCATCGCCTGCATGGCGTTCATGGCCATCGTCTATCTGGTCGGGCGCGCCGACTTTGCGGGCTATCTTGGCATTCCGCATGTGCCGGGGGCGGGCAACCTCACCATATTGTGCGGCGCGATCATCGGGGCGGGCCTCGCCTTCCTCTGGTTCAACGCGCCGCCCGCCGCCGTCTTCATGGGCGACACCGGCAGCCTGGCGCTCGGCGGCACGATCGGCGTGATCGCCGTCACCGCGCATCATGAGATCGTGCTGGGCGTGATCGGCGGGCTGTTCGTGGTGGAGGCGATGTCCGTCATCATCCAGGTCTTCTTCTACAAGCGCACCGGCAAGCGCGTGTTCAAGATGGCGCCGATCCACCATCATTTCGAACAATTGGGCTGGGCCGAGCCGACCGTCGTGATCCGCTTCTGGATCATTTCCTTCGTGCTGGCGCTGGCCGGCCTCGCCACGCTGAAGCTGCGGTGAGCGCCATGGGGATCGTTTCCGACGTCTTTGCAGGCAGGAAATATGCGGTGCTGGGGCTGGCGCGGTCCGGCCTCGCCACGGTCGAGTGCCTGGCGGCGAGCGGGGCTGAGGTCGTGGCATGGGACAGCCGGGACGAGGCGCGCGCCGCCGTTAAGGGCCAGGCGGAATTGGCCGATCCCACCGAAATCGACCTCAAGGGCTTTGACGGCGTGGTGGTGTCGCCCGGCGTGCCGCTCAACAAGCATCCCATCGCCATGCATGCGAAGCTCGCGGGGGTGCCGGTCATTGGCGACATAGAGCTGTTCGCGCTCGCCCGGCCCAGCCTGCCCAAGCATCGGGTGGTGGGGATCACCGGAACCAACGGCAAGTCCACCACGACCGCTCTGGTCCATCATATCGTCGAGACGGCGGGCATTCCCACGCGGATGGGCGGCAATATCGGGCTGCCGATCCTGGGACAGGACCCGTTGCCGGAGGGCGGCGTCTATGTGCTGGAGCTGTCGAGCTACCAGATCGACCTGACGGGCAGCCTGGATTGCGATGTGGCGGTGCTGCTCAACATCACGCCGGATCATCTCGACCGTTATAATGGCTTTGAGGGCTATGTAGCCTCCAAGGCGCGGCTGTTCGCGATGCAGTCGGCCGGGCATGTCGCGGTAATCGCGACGGAAGATGAGCCGAGCCGGGGGATATTCTATTCCATCCGTCATTCCCGGGAAGGCGGGAATGGCGGGGTTGTGGAGGTGCGATCGGGCGACATCGATCCCTCCGCTCAGGCCGGCTGGCCCGCATTGCAAGGCCCGCATAACGCCCAGAACGCCGCCGTCGCCATCGCAGTCGCCCGCGCGCTGGGCATCGGCGAAGCGACAATCGAACAGGGCCTGCAAAGCTATGCCAGCCTTCCCCACCGAATGCAGCGGGTGCGGGAACTGAATGGCGTCCTCTACGTCAACGACAGCAAGGCGACCAACGCCGCCTCGACCGCGCCGGCGCTGGCCGCCTATCCGCCGGTCGATGGCCGCAAGCGGCTGCACTGGATCGTCGGCGGCCTGGCCAAGACCGACAATCTGGACGAGTGCGCGCCCTGGTTCGCCAATGTGGCCCAGGCCTATACCATCGGCGAAGCGGGCCCCATGTTCGCTGAGCTGTTGCGCCCGCATATGGCGGTGGACGATTCGGAAATGCTATCGGCCGCCGTTCGCCGCGCTGCGCGGGTGGCGCAGCCGGGTGACGTGGTGCTGCTGTCGCCAGCCTGCGCGAGTTTCGACCAGTTCCGCGATTTCGAGGCGAGGGGCGATGCCTTCGCCGCTGCCGTCGCCGCGCTGGAATAAAGGGAATCGGAGGAGCTTTGGGGGGCATGTCGAGGGCAGGCGATCTTGTAAAGGAGTTCAGGAACCGCACCGTCCCGCGTGAGCGTACGGCGCTGGCCATCTGGTTCTGGGAAATCGACCGCGTGCTGCTGTCGCTGATCGTCGCGCTGATGGCGATCGGGCTGGTCGCCGTGGCGGCGGCCTCCCCGGTGGCGGCGATCGACCGGTCGACCAGCACGGTTTCGGTGACGCCGCTCATCTATTTCTACCGCCAGTTGATGTGGGTGTTCATCGGCCTGCCGATCATGCTGGTGATCTCCATGCTGCCCCGGACGCAGGCGCGCCGGCTGGCCTTTATCCTGTGCATCGTCTTTGCCGTGGCGCTGCTGCTGGTGCCGGTGCTGGGTTCCGTGGTGAACGGCGCCAAGCGCTGGATCGACCTGCCGGGTTTCCGGTTCCAGCCGTCGGAATTCCTCAAGCCCGTCTATGTCGTCACCATGGCCTGGTTGCTGTCGCTGCGCGGCAAGGACATGACGCTGCCCGTGATCCCGCTGACCGGCGTGCTGACGCTGCTGATCGCGGCGATCCTGATGAAGCAGCCGGACTTCGGCCAGACGGTGATCTTCCTCGCCTGCTGGGGCGGCCTGCTGCTGCTGTCGGGCGTGTCCATGCGCTTCATCGGCGGGATGGCGGGCGCGGGGCTTGGCGGGCTGGTGCTGATGTACATGTTCTATGAGAACGGACGTCAGCGCATCAACGACTTCCTGGGCATCGGCGTCGCGCAGGATGTCGGGCCGGACCAGACCGAACTGGCCTTCCGCACCATCACCCATGGCGGCTTCCTGGGCGTCGGGCCGGGCGGCGGGCAGAACAAGTTCCGCCTGCCCGAAGCGCATACCGACTATATCTTCTCGGTCATCGGGGAGGAGTTCGGCCTGCTCGCCTGCATCGGCATCGCCTGCGTCTATCTGGCGATCGTCGTGCGGGTGTTCCTGCGCATGCTGGACGAGGACGATAATTTCACCATTCTCGCCGCGGCGGGTCTTACCACCCAGTTCGGGCTTCAGGCGATCATCAACATGGGCGTCAACGCCCAGATATTTCCGTCCAAGGGCATGACGCTGCCCTTTATCAGCTATGGCGGCTCCTCTATGCTGGCGCTTTGTATCGGCGTCGGCCTGTTGCTCGCATTCACGCGGCGCAACCCCTTCATGGGTCGGCACACGGTCGTCAAATGGAGTGGTCGATGAGCATTTCCCGACACTTCGTCCTCGCCGCCGGCGGGACGGGTGGTCATATGATTCCGGCGCATGCCGTTGCTGAAGAGCTGATGCTGCGCGGCCATCATGTCGCGCTGGTGACGGATGAGCGCGGCGCCAAGATACCTGGCATTTTCGACAAGGCGCCTGACAACCGGGCACAGGTCCATGTCATGCCCGCCGGGCGGATGACCCGGAATCCCAGAAGCTGGCCGGGCGCGTTGAAGGCGATTTTGGCGGGCCGGGCGATGGCGCGGCGTCTGAACGAGACGTTCCGCCCGACGGCCGTTGTGGGTTTTGGCGGCTATCCGGCCATGCCCGCGTTGCTGGGCGCGCTGGCCGATGGCATTCCGACCGCCATTCACGAACAGAATGCCGTGCTTGGCCGGGTGAACCGCTATCTGGCGGGACGGGTGGATGCCATCGCGACCGCCTATCCGGATGTCGAGCGGCTCAAGGACAGATATGCCGGCAAGGTCCACCTCGTCGGCAATCCGGTGCGCGAGGAGGTGAAGCAGCTTCGCGAGGAGGATTTTCCCGCGCTGACCGACGAGAGCGTGTTCCGTGTGCTGGTCATCGGCGGCAGCCAGGGGGCGACGATCCTTTCCAGCGTCGTGCCCGATGGCCTGGGCATGCTGCCGCTCAGCCTGCGCCGGCGCCTGCAGGTGACGCAGCAATGCCGGGCGGAGGATATTGAGCGGGTGCGCCGGCTCTATGCCGATCTGGAAATCCCGGCGGACCTGGCGACTTATTTCAACGATGTCCCGGAAAAACTGGGCTGGTCGCACCTTGTCATCGCGCGGGCGGGCGCTTCGACGCTGGCGGAACTGACCTGTGCGGGGCGTCCGGCGATCCTGATACCGCTGCCGAGCGCGATGGACGACCACCAGACCGCCAATGCCCGCGAGATGACCGAGGCCGGCGGCGCCCGCACCATTCCGCAGGCGCGCTTCACGGCTGTGGAACTTGCCAAGCAGATGCAGAAGATGGCGCTGGAACCCGGCGCGCTCCAGAATGCGGCCAAGCGCGCCCGCGCCTGCGGTCGCCCGAATGCGGCTCGCGACATGGCGGATCTGCTGGAAAGCATTGGCCCGGCGCCCATCATCAATGACCCGCTGCGTGTCGGCCCGACGCCCACCAGCCTCAATTTGCAGGGTGTTCCTGCATGAAGAACGCCAAACTCTCCCCCCACGGCTCTCTCTATTCTGTCAGCAAGGAATCCCACGCATGAAGGGTGTCGGCACCGACATCGGCACGATCCATTTCATCGGCATCGGCGGCATCGGCATGTCCGGCATCGCTGAGGTGATGCATAATCTGGGCTACAGGGTTCAAGGCAGCGACGTCGCCGAAGGCTATGTGGTCGAGGGGCTGCGCAAGAAGGGCATCCCCGTGATGATCGGTCACAAGGCCGAAAATCTGGGCGATGCCGCCGTGGTCGTGACCTCCACCGCGATCAAGAAGGGCAATCCGGAGGTCGATCTGGCGTTGGAGCGCCGCGTCCCCGTCATCCGTCGGGCCGAAATGCTGGCGGAACTGATGCGCCTCAAATCGACCGTCGCGGTCGCGGGCACGCACGGCAAGACCACGACCACATCGATGGTCGCGGCGTTGCTGGATGCGGGCGGGGTGGACCCGACCGTCATCAATGGCGGCATCATCAACAGCTACGGCTCCAACGCCCGCCTAGGCAACAGCGAATGGATGGTGGTAGAAGCCGACGAGAGTGACGGCAGCTTCCTGCGCCTGGACGGCACGCTGGCGGTCGTCACCAATATCGATCCCGAGCATCTCGACCATTATGGCAGTTTCGACAAGGTGAAGGACGCATTCGTCGAGTTCGTCGAGAATGTGCCTTTCTACGGCGCGGCGATGCTGTGCCTCGACCATCCGGAGGTGCAGGCGATCCTGCCGCGCGTGCAGGACCGGCGCATCGTCACCTATGGCTTCTCCGCCCAGGCCGATATTCGCGGCGAAAATGTGCAGCCGATTCCCGGCGGCAACCGCTTTGACGTGCAGATCCGGGAACGCGACGGTTCGCTCCGCCGGATCGAGGGCATCGAAATGCCGATGCCGGGCCGCCACAATGTGCTGAACGCCATGGCGGCGATCGGCGTGGCGTTGCAGATGGGCATCGATGACGCGACGATCCAGACCGGCTTCGCCAAGTTCGGCGGCGTCAAGCGGCGCTTCACCAAGGTCGGGGAAATCGCGGTCGGTGGCGGCGCCGCGACGGTGATCGACGATTACGGCCACCATCCGGTCGAGATCAAGGCGGTGCTGGCTGCCGCCCGCGAAGGGGCGAAAGGCCGGGTCATCGCCGTGGTCCAACCGCATCGCTTCACCCGCCTGCGCGACCTGATGGACGAGTTCCAGCAGGCCTTCAACGATGCCGACATCGTCTATGCCGCCCCGGTCTATCCAGCCGGCGAGCAGCCGATCGAGGGCGTGGACAGCGCGGAACTGGTCGCAGGGCTGAAGCGCCGGGGCCATCGCAACGCCGCGACGGTCGAGGGCGCGGACGATCTTGCCCGCCTGATCGCCGCCGATGTGCAGGCGGATGACATGATCATCTGCCTTGGCGCGGGCGACATTACCAAATGGGCGGCGGGGTTGGCCTCCGCCGTTGCGGAGAGGGAAGCCGCCTGATGTTCGAACTGCTCAATGTCGGGCTGGAAATGCAGAAACGGATGATCGACATCCAGATGCAGGGCGTCGAAGCGGCGCAGCAGATGGTCGACGCCGCCCAGCGCAATGTGGATGCGGGCCTCGCCGCGACCCGCGCGGGCGAGGCGGGCATGAAGGCGATGAAGGGCTGGATGCGGCTTTGGGGGATGCGCGATTGACGCTGGCGGCGACGTCCCTTCCTCCGGTTCGCGGTTCGCTCAAGGCCGATGCGCCGTTGGCGCCGCTCGTCTGGTTCAAGGCGGGCGGCGTCGCGCAATGGCTGTTCGAGCCGAAGGACGCGGACGATCTTTCCGATTTCCTCACCCGACTGGACCCGGCGATCCCGGTGATGGCGCTGGGGCTCGGTTCCAACCTGATCGTGCGGGACGGCGGCGTTCCGGGCGTTGTGGTGCGTCTTGGCAAGCCCTTTGCCAAGGTGGAGCAGGTCGATGCGACCAGCCTGCGCTGCGGGGGAGGGGCCTCGGGCATCCTCGTTTCATCGACCGCGCGGGATGCAGGGATCGCCGGGCTTGAATTCCTGCGGTCCATTCCGGGCACGGTCGGCGGCTTCGTGCGGATGAACGGGGGCGCCTATGGTCGTGAGACCTGCGATATTCTTGTGGAATGCGAGGTTGTGCTGCGGTCCGGCGAGCGGGTGACATTGCCGGTCGATGCATTGGGCTACACTTACCGCCACAGCACTCTTCCCGACGGCGCTGTCGTGGTGAGCGCGGTTTTCCGGGGCTTTCCCGGCGAGTCCGCGGCCATCCAGGCGGAGATGGACCGCATCGCGACCGCCCGCGAGGAAAGCCAGCCGCTCCGCAGCAAGACCGGAGGGTCCACCTTCAAAAACCCGGCCGGTCACAAGGCCTGGCAGCTGGTGGATGAGGCCGGGTGCCGGGGGCTGCAACGGGGGGGCGCGCAGGTTTCGGAAAAGCACACCAATTTCCTCCTCAACCTGGGCGATGCGACCAGCGCGGATATAGAGGCGCTGGGCGAGGAGGTGCGCCGCCGGGTGAAGGAAAAGAGCGGCATTGACCTCGAATGGGAAATTCAAAGGGTGGGCGTTCAGCTGGTTGAAGGAACAGATACATGACTCGTGGCCCCTGGCATGTTGCCGTCCTGATGGGGGGCTGGTCCGCCGAACGGCCCGTTTCGCTTTCGTCGGGCGAGGGCGTCGCCAAGGCGCTGGAATCGCGCGGCCACAGGGTTACGCGGATCGACATGGACCGCGACGTCGCGCTGCGCCTCGCGGAGGCCAGGCCGGATGTCGTGTTCAACGCCCTTCACGGCGTACCCGGCGAGGATGGCACGGTGCAGGGCATGATGGACCTGATGGGCCTCACCTACACCCATTCCGGCCTCGCCACCTCGGTCATCGCGATCGACAAGCAGCTTACCAAGCAGGCGCTGGTGCCCCATGGCATCCCCATGCCCGGCGGTCATATCGTGCCCAGCGAAAGCCTGTTCGAGGGCGATCCCCTGCCGCGCCCCTATGTGGTGAAGCCGGTCAATGAGGGCAGTTCGGTCGGCGTCGCCATCGTGACCCGGGACGGCAATTATGGATCGCCCATCGGCCGGGATGTCGAGGGACCGTGGCTGCATTTCGAGGAATTGCTGGCCGAGCCCTATATTCGCGGCCGGGAACTCACGACCGCCGTGCTGGGCGACGAAGCGCTGCTGGTCACGGAATTGCGCCCGAAAAGTGGCTTCTACGATTTCGACGCCAAATATACCGACGGCATGACCGAGCATGTGTGTCCCGCCGATATTCCGCAGGAGATCAGCGAAGCCTGCAAGGCGATCGCGTTGCGCGCGCATCGGTTGCTGGGCTGCAAGGGGGCGTCGCGCGCCGATTTCCGTTGGGACGATGAACAGGGGATCGACGGGCTGTTCCTGCTGGAGGTGAACACCCAGCCGGGCATGACGCCGCTCAGCCTCGTGCCCGAACAGGCGGCCAGGCTGGGCATTGACTATGCCGAGCTGGTGGAGCGTATAGTCGAGGACGCGCTGAACGGCGCCCGAATTGCAGCCAATGGGGGGGCGAAGCATGGCTGAAGCACGCATCCGGCGTGGCGGAACGGCGCGGCTGACGCGAACGACCGGCGCGCGCGGCCGCAGCGGGGGGCGAGGGCGTTCGGTCAAGCAGCGGAGCTGGATCGACGGCCTGATCGACCAGCTGCCGGTGAGCGAGGAAGCGCTCCAGCGCATGGCGAGCTGGACCATCGTCGGCATCGTGCTGGCGGCGCTGGTCGGCATCGCCATGCTGATGGGCGTTCCCGCCATGGCCGGGCAGAAGGCGTCCGAACTTGCCGCCCAGGCCGGTTTCGAAGTCGAGAAGGTCGAAGTGCGCGGCGTCGAGCGGATGGACGAACTGCCCATCTACAATATCGCCCTGGGCCAGGTGAGCCGGTCCATGCTTTCGCTCGACCTGCCCAAGGTGCGGGCCGACATGCTGAAGCTCGGCTGGGTCAAGGATGCGCGCATTTCCCGCCGCCTGCCCGATACGCTGGTGGTCGACATCGTCGAACGCGATCCTGTCGCGGTGTGGCAGCATGATGGACAGCTTCACCTGATCGACGTGGCCGGCGTGGTGCTGCAATCGGTGTCCGCCGGGGCGATGCCGGACCTGCCGCTTGTGGTCGGTCCCAACGCCAATCGCCAGACCGCGGGCCTCAACAGGCTGATGGAAAATGCGCCCGCGCTCAAACCCATGCTGGCGGGCGCCACCTGGGTCGGGAACCGGCGCTGGGACTTGCGCTTTCAGTCGGGGGAGACGCTTTCCCTGCCCGAAGGCGACAAGCCGTCGGCCACGGCGCTGGTCAATTTCGCGCGAATGGACGGGGTGAACCGCCTGCTGGGCCGGGGCATCGTCAAGTTCGACATGCGCGATCCCGACCGTTTCGTGCTGCGCCTGCCGCAGGGCCAGGGAAGCGGTTCGTCCGGCGACAAGCCCGATGCGAGCGCCGAAGCGCCCGCCAAGGGCGAGGAAGGCTGAACCCCCATGGCTCAACCCAAGGTCGAGAAGTTCGTCACCGCGATCGACATCGGATCGTGGAAGGTGTCCGCGCTGATCGCGGGGCGCACCGAAAATGGCGAACTGGCGATCCTGGGCACCGGCCAGCGCGAAAGCCGGGGCGTGCGGCGCGGCTTCATCGCGGACATGGAGCGGACCGAACTCGCCGTCCGGGAAACCGTGGAACAGGCGGAACGCGTCGCGGGCACGAATATCGAGGATGTGTGGGTCAGCTTCTCCGGCGGCTCGCTGGTCAGCGATGTCGTCACGGTCGAGCGCGACATGGGCGGCTATCGCGTCGAACAGGCGGACATCGATGACCTTCTGACCACCGGCCAGCAGGGGATCGATCCGGACGGGCGCGTGGTTCTGCATGCCCAGCCGACCTGCTTCACCATCAACGGCCGCGTGCCGGTGAAGAAGCCGCTCGGCATGCATGCGGACCTGCTGGGCGTCGACATCCATGTCGTGCTGGCAGACGGGGCGCCGCTCGCCAATCTGGATCTCTGCGTGCGTGGCGCCTATCTCAACGTCAACTCCATCGTGGCTTCCCCCATTGCCACAGGCCTCGCCTGCCTGTCGGAAGAGGAGCGGGACCTGGGCGTGGCGCTGGTCGAACTGGGCGCTGGCGTCACCAATGTCTCGCTCTATGCGGGCGGCATGCTGGTCGGGCTGCACAGCATTCCGATCGGCGCGTCCGACATCACGGACGACATCGCCTCCGCCTTCGGCATCCGCCGCAGCCAGGCGGAGCGGATCAAATGCTTCTATGGGTCGGCCATGCAGAACCGCCGCGACTTCCGCGACATGATAGAGATCGCCGCGCCCCATGGCGACGTCGCCATTCCGGGACAGAGCGCAGGTCCCAATGCCGATGGCGGCAAGATCACCCGCGCCGCTTTGGTGGCGGTGATCTGCGAGCGGCTGAACCAGATCATGGTGGAGGTGAATGCGGCGCTCGCCGGCATGGGCTTCAACACGCCTACCGGACGGCAGGTCGTGCTGACCGGCGGCGGCGCGGAAATGAAGGGCATTGCCGACTATGCCCAGGGCGCGCTGGGCCGCGCGGTGCGGATCGGACGGCCGCGCGGCCTGGCCGCGATGCCGGAGGCGCATAGCGGCCCGGCCTTCGCGACGCTGGCCGGACTTGCGCTTTACGGCGCTTCGAACCCGGTTGATCTTAGAACGATAGCGCCCGCTCCCCAGACCGTTCATCGTATCGGCGCGCCAGCATGGTGGCAGAGAATGGTGAAGGCGATGAAGACGAACTATTGAAATAAACACAGGTCAGACGAATTTTACTGGTGAAATACGCCATCATCTGTTGCATTAACCTTCGATGACAGTTTCGCTCACGTCACCGAAGCTGGAGGGAGCTAGAATTTATGAGCATTGAAATCAGCCCGCCGCATGTGGACGAGTTGAAGCCACGCATCGCGGTGATCGGCGTCGGCGGCGCGGGCGGCAACGCCATCGCGAACATGATCGCCGCCTCCGTCGAGGGCGTGGATTTCATCGTCGCCAATACCGACGCGCAGGCGCTGAATGCCTCGCCCGCGGAACGGCGCATCCAGCTTGGCCCGCAGATCACCGAAGGGCTGGGCGCCGGCTCTCGCCCTGAAATCGGCAAGGCCGCCGCTGAAGAGACCATCGCCTCGGTCGAGCAGGCGCTGGACGGCGCGCATATGTGCTTCATCGCCGCCGGCATGGGCGGCGGCACCGGCACCGGCGCCGCGCCGGTCATTGCCAAGGCCGCCCGCGACCGCGGCATCCTGACCGTCGGCGTGGTGACCAAGCCCTTCACCTTCGAGGGCAATCGCCGCATGAAGTCGGCGGAGGCGGGCATCGAGGAACTGCAGAAGCATGTCGATACCCTCATCGTCATCCCGAACCAGAATCTGTTCCTGATCGCCAACCCGAACACCACCTTCAAGGAAGCCTTCCAGATGGCGGACGAGGTGCTGCAGCAGGGCGTGCGCGGCATCACCGACCTGATGGTCATGCCGGGCCTCATCAACCTCGACTTCGCGGACGTCCGTTCCGTGATGGGCGAAATGGGCAAGGCGATGATGGGCACCGGCGAAGCCGAAGGCGACGGCCGCGCTCTGCAGGCCGCTGAAAAGGCCATCGCCAATCCGCTGCTGGACGGCGTGTCGATGCGCGGCGCCAAGGGCGTGATCGTCTCCATCGTGGGCGGCGACGACATGCGCCTGATGGAAGTGGACGAGGCCGCCAACCACATCCGCGAACTGGTCGATCCCGATGCGAACATCATCTGGGGTTCGGCCTTCAACGACAATCTGAACGGCAAGATCCGCGTATCGGTGGTCGCCACCGGCATCGACAGCGATGCGGGAGCCAATGCCGCGCCGCTGACCCAGCCGTTCAGCTTCGCCAGCCGTCCGGCCGTCGCGGTGCCGACCGCCGCCGCGCCCAAGCCCGCGCCGCAGCCTGCGCCGGCTCCGGT
>NZ_LXYF01000106.1:0-3462 GCF_002894065.1 Sphingobium sp. SA916 | reverse complement strand
TCTCAACTTCACGCAGCTTGCCGATAATCTCTTCCGGCTTGTGCTTCTTGCTCGGCATTCATCGTCCCTTTCGTGGTCCAGACTATCATAGTCTCTGGGCCGCTCAGCGGGGGGCAGATCAGACCAAACCCGATATACGCATCAAAGATGGGCAAAGGACCATCATGGTGATCGACACAAAATGGAAGCGCATATCCAGTAACATCAACGATAAAAAGCGCGGCGTCAGTCAGTCTGACGTTTATCAAATGATGGCCTATGCGCGGCTGTACCGACCGGACCATGTGATGCTGCTCTACCCACACCATGCCGGCTTGGGCACCGCACCGCTCGATGCGGGCTATCTCATCGCAGGCGGGGATGAGAGGATGCGCATCGTGAGCGTTGACCTTCGCCTCTTGGATGCCGCTCTTACCAGCCAGCTTGCAGACGTATTTGCATCCACGAAACACGTAGTTCACTGACGTGAATCCATGGAGAGTGACGTATCGACGAGCAGCAATGCGCCCATTTAGGTTGCTTGGGCTTCAAAATCCCTGTCCCAGAACCTGCCGTTCGGGTGGCCTTGGCGTCCGTAGATCTGAAAGGCTGGGACTGGGACCTTCGAGACGGTCGGCTTCTGAAGACGCGCTCGAGTATAGCTGCCGCTCGCAGCGCATAGGCTGATGGCAGTAGACGGGCCGCCACCCGTCACTGTCCGCACTGTATGCTCGATTGGCTCTGCTTGGAAGCGGACTCCACAGCACCGCAACGATTACGGGGCGACGCCATTCTCTGCCGCCAAATCGGACCTACCCTGTTCGCACTGTAACAGAGCTGACAATTCACTATCTTCGGGCTATGGTGATGGCGATCAATTCCCAGATGTCGGACGAGCATTTAGCGGGCCAGGGCGATTAACTGCGCTAGCCCATTTGCTCCGGTTTTAAACATAACAGAGGCGCGGTGGTCTTCGACTGTTCTAGAACTCAGGCTCAGCATCGCCGCAATCACTTTGTTGCTATATCCTTGGGTGAGGAGATCGAAAACCTGCCGCTCGCGCGGTGTCAGGCTGGCTGTGCGGGCCAGTTGCTGGCGTCGCCCGCTGGACCAGCTGACCCCTTCCTCCACGGCCGCGAGCAGGCGCTCCTCATCCAGCGGCTTTTCCAGATAATCGAGGCCCCCATAGCGCCGCACCGAATCCACCGCATTGGCCGTGGTCGGCCAGGCGGTCATGAAGATGATCGCAGAGGACGGATCGATCGCCCTGATCCGGTCGGCGAAGGCGAAGCCGTCCAGATCCCCCATCATCACATCGGTGACGATGCAGTCGGCGGGCGCACCGGCATAGACGTCCAGCAAGGGAGCGGGATCGAGAAAAGGCTGCGCATCGAAGCCGTGACGGCGCAGCAGTCGGGCAACGCTGGCGCCCAGATCGCGGTCGTCATCCACCACGTAAATCTTCGCAGCATCGTTCATCATGCCAATCCTCCGGTCACGGGCAGGGAAATGGTGGCGCGGACATCGCCATACGCAGATATGTCGCGCGAAAGGGTGCCGCCATGGGCCTCGACAATGGCGCGAGCAACCAGCGTGCCCACGCCCATGCCGCCATTGGGAAGCTGGTCGGCGCCCCGACGGTTCGACACGATGATCTGCACCCGGTCGTCCACCCTCATGGCGGCGAGTCCGACCTGCGCATCCCCAGCGCCCTGAATGGCGTTGCGCAATAGGTTGACCACCGCCTGCCCCAGTTCCACCTCCTGCGCGAGCACGACGAGATCGGGGTCGATCGGATCGACCTTCAGCGTCACGCCCTCGCTTTTTGCCTCGGGCGCGGCCAGTGCGGCGACGCTCTCTACCAGGGCCGACACCGGCAGCGGCGTCGGCTCGTCCACCGCGCGACCGCCATATCGGCGCAGGCGCCGCACCAGATTGGACAGGGTCGCCGCCTTGCGATCGATCAGCGCGGCGCTTTCAGCGATTTCCGGGTCGGATATTCCGGTGATGGCGTGGAGGTGCCTGGCTTCAATCGCCAGCGTGGACAGTGGCTGGCTGATCTCATGAATAACGGCGACCGACATGGCTCGCAGGGTCTTCAGCCGTTCTGCCTGAAAAAGCATTCGGTCGCGCCGCTCGACATCGATACGCGCCTGCCGCTGCGCATCGGCAAAGCTGCCGGCGAGATAGCCGACCACCCCCACGGTCGCCAATCCCAGATGCAATTGCAGCCGGGCGGCCGTAGTCATGTCCTGCGCCGTCTGCGGCAGCATGAGGAGGGTCGCAATGGCCAGCGCCACCCAGGCGGCAGTTCGCCCGAAACGCAGGCCGATCCAGGCAACGGCGAAGATGACGGGCATGGGCTGAGCACCCAAGCCGACGCGGCGCAGCGCTTCGGTTATGGCGATGCCGCTGAGCAACAGGATGCTGCTTTCCGCCAGCTCGGGCCAGCGCATTCTGGCGCCGATCCGCATGCCCGGACGGTGGCGGCGCGTCAGCAGCTCAGCCACCCACAGCAAAGGTGGCGCAAGAATCAGCACGCCCAGCAGATCGCCAACAGCGAATGCGGAGAGGGATGTGATGACCTCGTGGGCGCCCTGCACGCGGGTCATGTCGGGACGCAAAAGCGACTCCGGCAAGGCGGACAGAGCCGCCACGTTCGGAGCCGCCACCGCCGCGAGCCCAAATGGCATGGGCGGGATCAGGATCGTGGCACGCGAACCGCTGGCCAGCCAGCGGATCGCCGCGACGGTCGCGCCATAGGCGAAAACCGGCCGGACGATCCCGAACAGGATGATCGGCCAGTCCGGCATTCTGAAAGAAAAAATGCCTTTCGCAACGTCGACCATGATCTCGACGAGGGCGATGAAAGGTGTCAACCAGGCGCCCGCATACCATAGCAGCGCGAGCCGCAGCCCGGCCGCCGGATACCAGACAGAATAGAAACCGGCCCCGCCCCAGGCCGCGGCCATCCAATGCGCGATCGCAAATCCTGCTGCATAGGCAGCCAGCAACGCCAGCTGAAGTTGATCAGGTATCCACCGTCGACGACGATTCCGCAGGCGCAGCATGGGAGGGGGTACACAGGTCATTACCGCCATCTGGCAGCGCTTGCCGCCTGATAAAAGCCGGAAAAAACCCGGAACCTCCTGTGCAGGCGCCGTTAACTCCGTGAGGAGGCGCAAGAATATCGACCAGACGCCCACATCAGCCTCAGCCGCGATATGGGCTGATCCCCCTTGTCGTCATGCCCGCCCTGAAGCCCACAAGAGCCGGATGCTCATGATTCACCCGAAATGGCCCAAAGGCGCCCGGGGGGCGATGTCGGGCAGGCCCGTCGCAATTTCCGGGGTAGGAACTCTAGGGCGCAGACTCATTATGCATTGCACCAGAGGCGTGTGCAGATGAGCTTGATCGCCGCCAGATAGTTGGCAGCATCCTTATCATATCGAGTGGCTATGCCCCGGAACTGCTTGATCCGAT
>NZ_LXYF01000105.1:0-3667 GCF_002894065.1 Sphingobium sp. SA916 | reverse complement strand
GCCTGCCGGCAGTCCGCAAAGCCATCCTTGATCGCCTCTCGCGTGCACCGCCAGGCCAATGCCCTCATTGCGGGGGTGCTCTCTCAAGCGCGTCAGTCTCACTTCTGCCAAAGTAGTGCTAGGGCTTTCATGCCGGTCTCCTTGGTTGGATGGCGCCCATCTGGGGCTCGCCCCGCCCGCAACCCATAAGGGCGATCCCTAGGGAACCTTCCCCGGTCACCGGCTTTTGCCGACTGGGCGGCAAGCGTTTGAGGAGACTGACGCCGTGGTGCAAGAGTTACGACCGACGGCCGCCCAGGAAGGCAGTGAAGCGCTCTGTTCCGACGACGACGACGGGCCGCCGCGCGATGCCAGCGAATGGCGGCGGTTCGCGGACGCCCTTCGCAGTAGCGAAGCCCGTCTGAGGGCGGCGACCGAACTGGTGGGCATCGGCATCTACTCGTGGAACCCGGACACCGGATCGCTGGAGTGGGACGAGCGGCTAAGGGCGATGTGGGGCCTGCCTGCCGATACGCCGGTCGACATGACGCTGTTCGAAGCCGGCATTCATCCCGACGATCGCCAGCCGGTCCGCGATGCGATCGCGCGCTGCGTCGATCCCCGTGGCGACGGCAGCTATAATGTCGAATATCGCGTGATCGGGAAAGAAGACGGCATCACGCGCCGCATCGCCACCTCCGGCCGCACCAGCTTCGCCGACGGGCGCGCGGTCGGGTTCATCGGCGCTGCGATCGACGTGACGGCGCAGCGGCGGGCGGAGGCCGCGATCCGCGCGAGCGAGGCGCAATTCCGCAGCTTCGCCGCGCATAGCAGCAACCTGATCTGGATCGGCGATCCGGTTGCCGGCGCGATCATCTACCGGAGCGCCGCCTATGAGCGGATCTGGGGCGTGCCCTGCCAGGAGGCGGCGAGCGACTTCGCCGAATGGATGAAGGACGTGCACCCGGAGGATCGCCCGCAGGTCGGCCACGCCCTCGCCGCCGTGAAGGCTGGAGACGTCGTGCAGTTCGAATACCGGATCGTGCGGCCCCGCGATGGCGCCATGCGCTGGCTTCGGGACACCAGCTTTCCGATTTTCGATGACACGGGCGCTGTGACCCGGATCGGCGGGATCACCGAAGACCTTACCCAGGACGATGTCCGCCATGTCTATGTGGTGAGCGGCAAGGCGGCCGAGGCGCGGAAGCTGAGCGCGCTGGTTCGCGCGCTGGGTTATCGCGGACGGACGTTCGACAGCGGTTCCGCCTTTCTCGACATGGCGCCCGTCCTCTCGCCGGGCTGCGTGCTCCTGGACCTGCGCAAGGGGCGCGACGAGGGGCTGTCCGTGCCACGCGAGCTCAGGGCGCGGGCGATCACGATACCCACCATCGCGCTGGACATGGCGGGTGCGGATGTGACGTGCGCGGTTTCCGCGATGAAGGCGGGCGCCGTCGACTACATCCTTGCCGGAGACGAGGCGTCGATGCGCGCCAGCCTTGCCGGCGCCATTGCGGAGTGCCAGGCTTCGGCGCGGGCGCCAACGCGGGACGAAAACGCCAGCGCCCGCATCGCGCGACTGACGCCCCGCGAACGCGAGGTGCTGGTCGGCCTGGTCGACGGCGGGACCAACAAGATCATCGGCCAGAAGCTCGGCATCAGCCCCCGGACGGTCGAACTGCACCGCGCCCAGGTGATGAATCGGCTGAACGCGAACAGCCTGACCGAACTGCTTCAGCTCGCCCTGGCCGCCGGGATCACGCCGGCGAGCGGCGAGGGCGGTGAACAGCGGGGCGTCACCTAGGCTCAGGACCCGCCAGTAATGGGTCCTGAGCCTGGGCCCGTCTGCGATGGCCAGCTTCGATCTCCATGCCGGCACAGGCCCACCCGACCGGGAAATTCTCACGAAAACGGGCCCGTTCGCCGGCTCGGGCCCCTCGAATGCAACCGATCTATGATCATTCTTCGTGATTGACCGGGCAAGTCTCATTGGTGGCGGTCGCCGGTCGCCGCCAAAATGGGGGAGGTGCACGGCGAAGGAGATCATCATGGCCACGACAGTCAACGAAACGCTCAAGGCTCGCTATGCCGCTTTGCAGGCGGAGCGGGAGAGGAGCTGGCCCCCGGCCCAGCTTGAGGGCAATGCCCGGCAACGCAAGCAGTTGCTGGACCGTTTCGATCCCGCCGCCGTGGCCCAGCCGGGCACCGTGCTGCCGCCTCTGTCCTTCGTGGAGGTGGGGGGCGATACCCTCGGCCTGGACGAACTGACTTCAGGCGGCGCCGCGCTGTTCCTCTTCTTCCGCTATGCCGGTTGTCCGGCCTGCAACATCGCCTTGCCCTATTATGCCGATGCGCTGTTCCCCGGCCTTCGTCAGCGCGGCATTCCGCTCGTGGCGTTGAGCCCGCAACCGCCGTTGCTGCTGCGGGAGGTCAAGACGCGGCACGATCTGCCCTTTCTCGTCGCAACCGACGCGGATAACGCGCTGGCGCGGCTGCTGAACATCAGTTTCCAGCCCGATCACCGTCCCTCGCCGCCGCCGGCCGGCTGGATCGGTGAAGTGACGGGCACGGGCAGTTGGGAACTGCCCCAGCCCGCTTTCCTGCTCGTCGGCGCGGGGCGCGTGCTGCGCTGGTTGCAGGTCAGCCCCGACTGGCTCGACCGCCCCGAAGCGGAAACCGTCCTACACCATGTGGAACAGCATATCGGCTGACGGAACGCCTCGCCTTTCCCATGGCCAATGCGGGAAAGGCGAGGGGACAGCCCGCCTCCTCAGGCGTCATCGATCGATCGGTTCGACAGCCGCAGAACCGGCTCATGCGCCGGCATCGCTCCCCGCCCTGTCCGTCACTCACGCCCTGTCGGACGCATGGCGTTCGGCATAGCGGCGCGCCGCGATCTCGGCGCCTTCGCGCAGCAGCGAGCCAAGCTGCCAGAAGTCGTGCAAATGGCCCGTGCTGCCCGGCTCCGGCTCCCGGCCCCAGCCATGGTCGTGGCGCAGCCGCCCCAGATGCCCGGACGCCAGGATCGCCTCTGGCGAGATCGCTTCGGCCTGCCTCTGGTCCGGACCGACATAGATCGCGTCGGCTTCGCAATGAAGCTCGCACAGGAAACAAGTCTGGCATTGGTCCAGCCGCGCGATCCGGGGCGCGCCATCGGGCCCGGCATCCAGCACATGGGTGGGGCAGGCCGAAACGCATGCCTGGCAGGCGGTGCACCGGTCTTCGAAGATATGGGCGATCATGCGGCGGCTTCCTGCAAGGCGGGGGTTTCGAAACGAGTCCAGACCTTGTCGGTGCCGCCGGTCAGCAGGCGGCTGGCAAGCGCGGCGTCCGTCGCGGGGCGGTCCGCACGCATATGCATGCCCCGGCTCTCGTCGCGTCTATGGGCGGCCGCGGTCACCCAGCGCGCAGCGGCGATCATCGCGGCATGTTCGCGCAGCCCGACCCTGTCCAGCCCCACGCCCTGGCCATGATCGGCCAGCAAGCGCCATGCGCCGTCCAGCGCGTCGCGCGCCCGCGCCAGCTTGGGCGCGCTGCGCCAAAGGGCGTCGTCATAACCGACGGTGGCATGCTGAACGACCGGCAGGACCGCCTTCAGATCGATCGGGCGCGGGGAAGCGGTCGGGCGCAACCCCGCCTGGCCGACGGCCCGCGCCGCCGCGCCCAGACGCCGCCCGTCGCGCTTCGCCCG